>NZ_JBIQHY010000055.1:18334-40680 GCF_044508335.1 Actinomadura sp. | reverse complement strand
GGCTGCGCAGCCTCCCAGCCCCCTCATGATCTGAACTACGAACAGGCCCTAGCGGGCGCCTCGCCCTAGTCGCGGTCGTGCAGGGCCTTGATCTCCTGCAGGGCCCAGTCGAACCAGTCGCGGCGCATCGCCATGAAGCGCTTGCCGTACTCCATGGCCAGCCGTCCGTAGGCCGACAGGTCGTCGTCGCCCCAGTCGATGTTCTTCTCCAGGGTCCGCAGGTCGTCGAGGCGGCGGTCCAGCTCGTCCAGGTGGCGGCCCATGTAGTCCTGGGCCTCGGCGGGGCTGACCAGGCCGAGGAAGAAGACGCGCAGCAGCGCGTCGTCGCGGCGGGCGGGCTTCGGCTCGACGTCCAGCAGCCAGCGGTGCAGCTCGGCGCGGCCGGGCTCGGTGATCCGGTACTCCTTGCGGCCGCGCGGCCCCTCCTCGGCCACCTCGATCAGCCCGGCGGCGGTGAGTTTGCCCAGTTCGCCGTAGAGCTGGCTCTGCCGGGCCGGCCAGACGTTCCCGAGCGAGATCTCGAACATCTTCAGCAGGTCCCAGCCGCTCGCGCCGTCCATCTCGGCGATGAGCCCGAGCACCGCATGTCGCAAACTCATGCCGCGATCTTACCTCTCCATGTTGACATGTCGAATCCGGAGTATCTATGTTCGACATGTCAAAGTTGGAATATCAGAGGGGCTCCCGGCCGATGGCGAAGTACTACGCAAGAACCTTCCTCCCGTGGATCGTGCTCGCGGTCGTGAGCGGCTTCGACGCCCGGACCGGCGCCGCCGCCGGGCTCGCCGCCGCGCTCGCGCTGCTGGGACAGGATCTGCGCCGCGGCCACCGCACCGACGCGCTGATCCTGGAGATCTCCACATCCGCGTTCATGGCGCTGCTCACCGCGCTGGCCTTCGCCGCGCCCGGCTCGCCCGTGCTGGACTACGGCGCCTCCCTCGCGATCGGCTGGCTGGCCGCCACCGCATGGGGGACGCTGCTCGTCCGCCGGCCGTTCACCGAGGGCATCGCGCGCCGCCAGGTCACCGCCGAGATCGCGGCCACCGCCCTGTTCCGGCGCATCAACCGCGTGATCACCGCCGTCTGGGCCGGAAGCTTCACCGCGATGGCGGCCGCGCTCGGCGCCGTCCAGCACTGGAACCCGCACGACACGGCGCTGCTCGTCGCGGTCAAGGTCGCGGGCTTCGCGGTCCCGGCCGTCTTCACCGCGCGCTACCCCGGCATCGCGCGCAAGCGCCACCTCGCAGGACTCGCCCAGCCGTCGCCCGAGTCCGCCGCCGGCTGATCCGTCCCGACCCGCAAGGAGCACACGATGAGCGAGCACACCGACGGAAGCGCCGCCGCCTGGATGGACGGCCCCCTCGCCCCCGTCCCGGACGAGACCGACGCCTACAACCTGCGGGTCACCGGCACGCTGCCGGCCGAGCTGACCGGCCGGTACTTCCGCAACGGGCCGAACCCGAAGCCCGGCGAGCCGAGCCGGCACTGGTTCACCGGCCACGGCATGATCCACGGCGTCCGGCTGCGGGACGGGCGGGCCGAGTGGTACCGCAACCGCTGGGTCCGCACCGACGCGTTCACCGAGGGCAGGCCGTTCGTCCGCGACGACCTCACCTTCGACCGGCGCGCCGTGCAGGCCAACACGCACGTGATCCCGCACGCGGGCAGGATCTGGGCGCTGGTGGAGAGCGGCTTCCCCTACGAGGTGACGCCGGAGCTGGAGACCGCCGGCCCCTGCGACTTCGGCGGGCGGCTCACCACCGCGATGACCGCGCACCCCAAGGAGGACCCGGTCACCGGCGACCTGCTGTTCTTCGGATACGGCGTCTTCCCGCCCTACCTGACCTTCCACCGGCTGTCCGCGGACGGCGACCTGGTGGAGAGCCGCGAGGTCGAGGTGCCCGGCTCGACGATGATGCACGACTTCGCGATCACCGAGAACCACGTCGTCTGGCTCGACCTGCCGGTCGTGTTCGACCTGGACATGGCGCTGTCCGGAACATCCGGCATGCCGTACCGGTGGGACGACGGGTACGGCGCCCGGCTCGGCGTGATGCCGCGCGACGGGTCCGGCGGCGTCCGCTGGTTCGAGGTCGACCCGTGCTATGTGTTCCACGTCGGCAACGCGCACGAGGACGCCGCCGGGCGGATCGTGCTGGACGCGGCGCGCTACCGTCCGCAGAGCTTCGCGTCCCTGTGGGGCGGGATCGGCGGCGCGGTCGACCCGGCGGCCGAGGCGGCGCGGTCGGAGAGCGCCCACCTGCACCGCTGGATCCTGGATCCCGCCACGGGGAAGGCGGTCGAGCAGCCGCTCGACGACCGGAGCGTCGAGTTCCCGACCCACGACGACACCAGGACCGGCCTGGAGCACCGCTACCTCTACACGGTCGGCGGGAGCTCGATCGTGAAGTACGACATGCGCGGGGCGTCGTCCGCGCACGACTGCGGGCCCGGCGCGCACGTCGGCGAGGCCATCTTCGTCCCCGCGGCGGGCGCACGCGCGGAGGACGACGGCTGGCTGCTGTCGATCGTGTCCCGAGAGGGAGGATCCGACCTCCTCGTCCTGGACGCCTCCGACCTGTCGCACACGGCGACCGTCCACCTGCCGCGGCGCGTTCCGGCCGGATTCCACGGAAGCTGGATCCCCGACTCCCCGGCGGGGGCTTAGGGTGGTTTACTAGCCGGTACACAGCGCAAGTACCCACTTACCAGGCTCCTCGCGGGAGGTTCCTCATGTCCGTGGTCACGGAGAGCGCCGAGACGTTCGCGTCCCTGAACCCGGCCACCGGCGAGGTCGTCGCCGAGCACCCCGTCCACGACGGCGCCGCCGTGGCGGCGGCGGTCGAACGCGCCCGGGAGGCGGCCGAGTGGTGGCGCGCCCTCGGCTGGAAGGAGCGCCGGCTCCGGCTGCTCAACGTCAAGGGGTCGCTCGCCCGCAACCTGAACCGGATGGCCGAGCTCATCCACCAGGAGACCGGCAAGCCGGTGCAGGACGCCCAGCTCGAAACGATCATGGCGATCACCCACCTGGACTGGGCCGCCCGCAACGCGCAGAAGGTGCTCGGGCCGCGCACCGTCTACCCGGGCCTGATGGCGGTCAACCAGAAGTGCGTGCTGGAGTACCAGCCGCTCGGCGTCGTCGGGGTCATCGGCCCGTGGAACTACCCGATCTTCACCCCGATGGGCTCGATCGGGTACGCGCTCGCCGCCAGCAACGCCGTCGTGTTCAAGCCGTCCGAGTTCACCCCCGGCGTCGGCGTGCTGCTCGCCGAGCTGTTCGCCGCGGTGATCCCCGAGCACCCCGTCCTGCAGACGGTCACCGGGCTCGGTGAGACCGGCGCGGCGCTCGCCTCGAACCCGCACGTCGACAAGATCGCGTTCACCGGCTCGGCCCGCACCGCCAAGCGCGTGATGGCGGCCTGCGCGGAGAACCTCACCCCGATCGTCGCCGAGTGCGGCGGCAAGGACGCCTGCATCGTCGACTCCGACGCCGACCTCGACGCCGCCGCGGACGCGGCGCTGTGGGGCGCCATGTCGAACGCCGGGCAGACCTGCATCGGCGTCGAGCGCATCTACGTCGTCGACGACGCCTACGACGAGTTCCTCGGCAAGCTCACCGAGAAGGCCGCCGAGCTGCGCCCCGGCTTCGACCGCGAGGCCGCCTACGGCCCGATCACCATGCCGTCGCAGCTCGACATCATCGAGCGGCACATCAAGGACGCGCTCGACAAGGGCGGCAAGGCGGTCGTCGGCGGCGCCGAGTCCGTCCGCAAGCCCTACGTCGAGCCGGTCGTGCTGACCAACGTGCCGGACGACTCGTCCGCCGTCTGCGAGGAGACGTTCGGACCGACGATCACCGTGCACCGGGTCAAGGACCTCGACGAGGCCGTCGAGAAGGCCAACCGCACCAGCTACGGCCTCGCCGGGGCGATCTTCTCCGGCAGCAAGTCCCGCGCCCTGGACGTCGCCCGCCGGATGCGCTCCGGCATGACGTCGATCAACGCCTTCGCCGCGTTCGCCTCGGTCGCCGCCCTGCCGTTCGGCGGCGTCGGCGAGTCCGGGTTCGGCCGCATCCACGGCGCGGACGGGCTGCGCGAGTTCGCCCGCGCCAAGGCCATCACCCGGCAGCGGTTCGCCACCATGAACCTCACCTCGTTCGGCCGCAGCGAGAAGGAGATGGCCCGAGTCCTCGGCCTGATCAACATGATCCACGGCCGCCGGTACAAGCGCTGACGCCACAGGAGCAGACGCGACAGGAGCAGGGCGCCCCCGGGCCGGTCCCGGGGGCGCGACCTACACTCGGAACCATGGCATCCGGGACGTTCGGCGCACCCGTCCGCAGCCGCCTCCAGGTGGCCCTCGCGGCGCCGCCCCCGCCTCCGCGGGGCCTGCGCCCGTTCGCCGACGCCGACGTCCCCGCCCTCGCCGCCGCCATGTGGGACGCCTACCGCGGCACCCCCGACGAGGCGGACGTCGGCGACCTCGCCGGCGCGGCCCGCGAGATCCGGCTCACGCTGAACGGCGAATACGGCACGTTCCTCCGCGACGCCTCCTTCGTCGCCGACCACGAGAACCGCCCTATAGGCGCGGCCCTGGTCACCCTCTACAAGCGGGAGCCGCTCCTGGCGTTCCTCTTCATCGCCCCGTCCCACGCGGGCCGGGGCCTCGGCCGGGCCCTGATCCAGGCGGCCATGCACGCCCTGGCGCCGGACCACGACACCCTCTCCCTGGCGGTGACCCGCCGCAATCGCCGCGCCCGCCGCCTCTACGACCACCTGGGCTTCATCGAAGTCGCCTAGACGGGCGGCGTCCGCCGCCCCGGCCTGGACAATCAGGCGGTCGGCCAGGGGCGCCGCTCGGCCTCGTGGTCGGCCGCGGTCGGCGGCGGCGACACGACGTTCATGAACACCAGGCGCCCCTTGGCGCGCACGCCCCGGGTGGTACCGGCGGGGATCACGGCGATGTCGCCCGCCGCCACCGGATGCGGCGCGTCACCGATCCACACCTCGCCGGTCCCCTCCAGGATCGCCAGAGCCAGCTGCACACCCGGCGTGTGCAGCGGGATCTCCTGCCCGTCCTCCATGCCCACGATCATCACCCTGGTGAGGTCGGTCGCCGACAGCACCTTCGGGCAGAACGACTCGGCGCTGAACTCCGCGAGCTCCGACGCGCTCCCGATGACGGCCTTCTTCTCCACCCTTGCTCTCCCTTCGGTCAGGTCCGGGCCCGCACGCACACCCAGCCCGCGGGCATCTCCCCGGAATCAAGAAAGGCCCGCAGGCGCCCGGCCCGCGGCTCCGGCACGACCCGGTCCAGCTCCGGGTAGAGGATCTTCTCCTCTTTCAGGTTGTGGTGCAGGAGCTGGACGGCCAGCCGCCGGCACAGCGTGAACGCGGCACCGGCGTCCTGCTCGGCTTCGAGCGCGTCGAGCGTCGCCCACATCTGCGCGTGCTCGCGCAGCATGACGAGCACCGGACTCGTCAGCCCCGCCGCGTGGAGAGCCGGGAACAGGAACTCCTCTTCGAGATAGATGTGGCGGCGCAGCGCGCGGACGGCGCGCACCAGCGGCTCCCGCTCCCCGGACCCGGCCGTGAACTCCTCGATCCCCGCGTCGATCTCGTGATGCTCCCGCTCCAGGGCCATCGCCAGTGACTCGGTCTCCATGCCGCAACCTCGCTGCCGCGCTCGGACGGCGCCCCCGGCCGCCCGCGACCGGCAACGCTGGAACTTCGATATTAATACAAGATGGACATGTAAATATTGCCCTCAAGTGTGAGAAACCAGGCACCGGGCGCGCTCAGCCCGGCCGTCCACGGGGTCTGAGTCCCTTCGGACGAGGGACCGGCCATCTAAGGCGTCCTAGGCGGCGTAGATAAGGCGTCGTCCCAATGTGGGGGATGGGGGCTTAGGACGAACCTTGTACATGTCGGGCCACGAGGGCCCGGCGGGAACAGGGAGTCAGCCATGATCCGCCCGGAGATCAGCCAGACCATCATCAACGACCGCGTACGCGTCCTGCGGACCGAGGCGAAGAACTCGCGCCGCGCCCGCATCGCGAAGGCCCTCAAGCGGTGACCCCCGCGGCCCGTACGCAAGCCCCCGCGCCCCCGTCTCCGACGGGGGCGCTTTCCGTTTCAGCGCCCCGGGGCCGGGGCGTCTCTCATTCCGGGGCGTTGGCCGGCTTCAGCGGGGTGCGGCCGCGGATCAGGTCGGCGGCTCTCTCGGCGATCGCGATGGTGGGGGCGTTGGTGTTGCCCCGCGGGACGGCCGGCATGACCGAGGCGTCCACGACGCGGAGGCCCTCGACGCCCCGCACGCGGAGGGACGGGTCGCAGACGGAGCCGTCCCCGCCCATCGCGCAGGTGCTCGTGGGATGGAACAGCGTCGCGACCTCGCGGCGGACGAACTCGACGATGGCCTCGTCGGAGTCGACCTGCTCGCCGGGCGCCCACTCGCCGCCGACCATCGAGGCGAGCGGGCCGGACGCGGCGATCTCGCGGGCCTGCCGGACGCCCGCGACCAGGATGTCCAGGTCGGCCTTGTCGGCGAGGTAGGCCGGGTCGATCAGCGGTTTGGCGTACGGGCTGGCGGAGCGGAGGGTCAGCGCGCCGCGGCTCTCGATCGCGATGGCGGTGACCATGACGGACAGGAGGCGCTCGGACGACTCGGTGAGGCCCTGGTTCACGAAGGGCGTCGGCAGGACGTGGTACTGCAGGTCCGGGGCGGGCAGCCCCTCCACCGTGCGGACGAACCCGCCGGCCTCGGCGATGTTCGAGGCGTAGGGGCCGCGCGCCAGCGCCTGGTAGAGGGCGAACGAGCGGGCGTTCGCGAGTTCCCAGAGGGGCTTGTGGCGCGGCGTCGCGAACATGACGTTCACGAACGGGTGGTCCTGGAGGTTCCGGCCCACCGGCGAGTCGACCACGACGTCGATGCCCAGGGACCGCAGGTGGTCGGCGGGGCCGATGCCGGAGAGCATCAGGAGCTGCGGGCTGTTCACCGCGCCGCCGGACAGGATCACCTCGGCCTCGGCGCGGGCCGAGTGGGTCTCACCGCGCGCCTCGTAGCGGACGCCGGTGGCGCGTCCGTCCTCGATCACGACGCGGGTGGCCAGGGCGTCGGTGACGATCGTGAGGTTCGGCCGGTTCTCGACCGGGTGCAGGTACCCGGCGGCGGTGGACCAGCGCTTCCCGCGCTTGTGGGTGACCTGGTAGAAGCCCACGCCGTCCTGGTCGGCGCCGTTGAAGTCGGGGTTCGCGGCGAGGCCGTACGCCTTCGCGGACTGCACCCACGCGCGGGTCAGCGGGTGCTTGTAGCGCAGGTCCTCGACGCGGAGGGGGCCGCCGACGCCGTGGTAGGGGAGGTCGCCGCGCTGCTGGTCCTCGGCGCGCCGGAAGTAGGGCAGCAGGTCCTCGTAGCCCCAGCCGTCGCAGCCGTAGGAGTCGCGCCAGGTGTCGTAGTCGTGCCGGGCGCCGCGGATGTAGATCATCGCGTTGGTGGACGAGCTGCCGCCGAGCGTCCGGCCTCGCGGCCAGTACACGCTGCGGCCGGCCGCGTGCTCCTGCGGGACGGTCGTGTAGTCCCAGTCGTAGGGGCCCTTGATCAGCGCGGCCACGGCGGCCGGGATGTGGATCTCCGGCGCGTCGTCGGGCGGGCCCGCCTCCAGCAGCAGGACCTTCACGGAGGGGTCCTCGGTCAGGCGGGCGGCGAGGACGCAGCCCGCGCTCCCCGCTCCCACGATGATGTAGTCGTACAAGGCGGCCTCCGGGGTCTTTCCGGGAACCCTACCGAACGGGCTTCTGTATCCGGCAAGGCTAGGCTCCTCATATGGCGAAGAACAGGGACAACCCCGTCGTGCTCTCGCGGATCTACACCCGGACGGGCGACGACGGAACCACCGCGCTCGGCGACGCGTCGCGGACCCGCAAGACCGATCCGCGCCTCGCCGCCTACGCCGACGTCGAGGAGGCCAACGCCGCGATCGGGACGGCCCTCGCGCTCGGCGCGCTGCCGGAGAACGTGGCGACGCTGCTGACCCGCGTCCAGAACGACCTGTTCGATGTGGGCGCCGACCTGTGCGCGCCGGTCGTCCCCGAACCGCAGTACCCGCCGCTGCGCGTCGAGGAGTCCTACATCGAGCGGCTCGAGCAGGCGTGCGACGAGCACAACGCCGAGCTGCCGACGCTGCGCAGCTTCATCCTCCCGGGCGGGACGCCCGGCGCCGCCCTCCTGCACGTCGCGCGGACGGTGACGCGCCGCGCCGAGCGCTCGGTCTGGGCGGCGATCGAGACGCACGGCAGCGCGGACGAGGTCGCGGAGAACGGCGTGAACCCGCTCACCGCCAAGTACCTGAACCGCCTGTCGGACCTGCTGTTCATCCTGTGCCGCGTCGCGAACGCCGAGCACGGCGACGTGCTGTGGAAGCCGGGCGGCGAACGCTGAGGGTGGGGCTAACCCCACCCCCGGATGACCGGCTCCCCACCTGGTGACGGCGTCCCGTCCGGGCCAGGCTTGTCATGTACGAGGGCATGGCGACCAACGGGAGAGACCACGTGAGGACCCTGACGGGCACGGCCGTGGCGGCGGTGGCGGCGGTGACGCTGACGGCCTGCGGCAACCTGAGCTTCGGCACCCGCCACGAGGACCGCTCGTTCGCCGCGCCGGCCGGCGTCACCGCGCTGAAGGTCCAGGCGAACGGGGGCCGGGTCGAGGTGACCGCGTCCGACTCCCCCGGCATCACCGTGCGGGAGCGGCTGCGCTGGTCGAACGACAAGAACAAGCCGCGGGCGAAGCACTCCTTCGAGGGCTCGACGCTCAAGCTGTCGTCGAAGTGCGGCACCCAGGTGATCGGGTTCTCCCCGTGCGGCGTCTCGTACCGCATCCGGGTGCCGCGCTCGACGCCAGTGCAGATCGACAGCCGGGACGGGACGGTCATCGCCTCCGGGCTCACCGGGGCGGTGAAGCTGCACAGCGCCAACGGCTCGATCACCGCGACCGGCCTGCGCGCCACCACCGCGTCCCTGAGCTCGAAGGACGGGTCGGTGCGCGTCTCGGGCCGCGCCGACACCGCCGACCTCCGCACCGACAACGGTTCGGTGGACGCGACCGGGCTGACGGCCGGCAAGGTCACGGCCCGCTCCCGCGACGGCCGCATCCGCATCAGCGGGAACGTCACCACCGCCGACCTCCGCACCGACAACGGGAGCATCGACGCGCCCGGGCTGACCACCGACCGGATCACCGCCCGGACGAAGGACGGCGGCATCGTCCTGCGCCTGACCGCGTCGCCCGCGAACGTCGACGCGACGTCCGACAACGGCTCGATCAATCTGCGCCTGCCGACCGGTGAGGGCTACGCGTTCGACGTGTCCACCGACAACGGCAGCCGGCGGATCGACCCGGCCGTCCACGAGGACTCCCGTTCCGGACGCCGGATCAAGCTCACCACCAAGGACGGCAGCATCCGCGTCGCACCGAACTAGCCGGCCGGGCGGGGCCGGCGGAGCAGGCGGGCAGGGCTGGCGGAAGCGGGCGGGCAGGGCTAGCGGAGCAGGTAGGGGCCCTGCCGCACCGGCTCGTAGGACGCCGCGGCGGGCAGGGCCAGGCGGGCGCCGCCGTTGACCGCGACGGTCGTCTCGGCCAGGTGCTGCAGGACGTGCGCGACCCCGTCGGCGTTCGTGTCGAGCAGCTTGAGGTCGACGTTCTTCAGCCGGTCGCACCCGGCGTGGTAGCAGGGGTCGTACGCCTTGCCGGCCCGCCCGCCGAACGCCTTGGCCTCCGCGGCGGTCTTCACGCCCTCGGCGCCGGTGGCGATGCCGCCCGCCGGGATGCCCCGCTCGATGAACGGCCCGTAGTCCGAGCGCCCGTCGAACGCGCTCTCGGCCGTCGGCAGGCGGCGGCCCTTGAAGTAGTCGCGGAACATCTTCTCGATCGCCCCGGACCCGGCGGGCGCCCGCGTGCCGCCGCCGGTGGAGTGGTCGCCGTCGTACACGCCGCGGGTGCCGTTCGGCGAGCCGAGCATGTCGAGGTTGATGTTGAGGGCGATCTTCTCCCGCTCGTACGCCGGCAGCGACGCCACGTAGTGGGCGGAGCCGCGCAGGCCCTCCTCCTCGGCGCCCCACCAGGCGAACCGCACCCGGTTCCGCAGGCCCTTGCCCAGATCCTTGATCTTGCCCGCGATGGCGAGGAGCGCGGCGGCGCCGGTGCCGTTGTCGTTGATCCCCGCGCCCGCCGGGACGCTGTCGAGGTGCGCGCCGACCAGCACCACGTTGCCGGCGTTCCCGCGCTCGGTGTCGGCGACGACGTTGGCCGACGTCCGCTCGCCGTGCGCGGTGTCGGTCTTCACGCGCAGCTTCAGGCCGCCCTTCCTCGCCTCCTTCGCCAGCGCGGCGCCCAGCTCGTGCGTCAGGCCGACCACCGGGATCGCGGACGGCTTCGACACCGTCCCGATGATCGGCCCCTTCTCCCCCGGCTTGTTGAACACGGCCACGGCGGACGCGCCCGCCGCCTTGGCCCGTGCCGCCTTCGTCCGGAAGGTGCAGCCCCCGCGCTGGAGCAGCGCGATCGAGCCCTTCTTGAAGCCCTTGAAGTCGCCCTTCTCGCAGCCGCTCGTCCCGTCCCCCTTGGCCGGGACGTCCACCGCGGCCGCGGGCCCCGTCACGTCGCCGGACCCCGAGTAGGCCATGGTGAGGAAGTCCTTCTCCCGCTTGTAGGACTTCTTGGACGGCGCCGTCCGGGCGAACACCGCGTCCGACCTCTCCCGCCAGTACGGGTAGGAGAACTTGTGCACCTTCGGGGTGAGACCGGCCTTGCGGAGCCGCCCCACGACGTACCGCACCGAGACGTCATAGCCGGGCGTGCCCGCCGCGCGGTTGCCGCCGTTGTAGTCGGCGATCTCCTGGAAGGCCGCGAGGTGCGCCCTCATGTCCTTCAGCGTCACCAGCTTCGCGAGATCGGGCCGGGCGGGCGCGGCGCCCGCCGCGGGCAGCGCCAGGGGAAGGAACAGCGCGGGCAGCGCCACGGCGGTGCCGGTGACGAGGTTGCGGCCGGTGATCAGCTTGCGCACGTGCACTCCAGCGGACGGGAACGGAGCGGACCAGCAGCGATCCTCGACCCGCGCCCCGCCCGCCTCAAGCAGCGGCGGCGCCGCAACGCCAACTCGATACCGGCGCCTTACCCGCTCATTCCGCATCCCCCGGTCCAGGGCGCCGGGCCGCCGGAGGGCGTGGGCGGGGTCATTCGGGCTGGTGCAGGTCCACGGGAAGCCCCGGCGGGGCCGCCTCCAGCCACGCCAGGAACCCGGTCAGCGCCGCCGCGCCCATCGCGAGCTCCACGATCAGCGAGCCGTCGCGCACCTCGATGACGCTCACGTCCGGCAGCAGGCCCTCCGCCTCCTCCGGGCCGGGCACGCGGCGGTTCGACACGACGAGGCCCCGGCGGTGGATCACCTGCCGGGGCCTTCTGCGGAAACCGAACACGCGGTGCCAGTGCAGCTCATCGCCCTTGTACCGGCCGATGCCGAGCCGCCACACCCCCGGAGCTCCGCCCTCCGGGGACACCTCGCGCAGGCTGCACTCCACGGTGCCGCCGCCGCGCGTGAACAGCCAGCGGCGCACCGCCATGCAGACGAACAGGAGCGCCGCCACGACGACGAGCGCGGCCAGGGCACCGCCCACGTCCAGTGCCAGGTGCTCGCCCACTTCCCCCGCCGTCCGTCGAACTCCAGACCTCAGATGCTAGGCCTCGATGCCCGCCGCGCGAAGCCGGGCGCGCGCGCGCCGCTCGGGTGTCGCGTCCTCGCCCTCCAAGGCGAGCGCGTCGTCCAGCGCCCGGCGGGCGGCCTCGACGTCGATCTCGTCGCCCAGCTCGGCCTGCTCGGCCAGCACCGACACCTGGTCGGCGGCGACCGAGAAGAACCCGCTGCCGACCGCCGCGGTGATCGGCTCGCCGCCGTCCGCCGGCTCGATCTTCACCACGCTGCCGTCCAGCAGGACGCCCAGCACCGGGGCGTGGCCCGGCAGGATGCCGAGCGACCCCTCGATGGTCTGCGCGACCACCATCTTGGCCTCGCCGGACCAGATCTCGCGTTCAGGCGAGACCAGCCCGACCCTCAGATTTGCCACGCCTGTCTCCTCATTCTGTTCATCCGGCATGTCCCGAGAAGCCCCGGGAGCCGAACCTCCGAGGATGAAAAAGGGCTCACCGGAGCCGATCCGGCGGGGCCGCCCCCGGGCGCGCGGTCGGACGCGCTGCCCCGGGACGGCCCCGCCGCAGCGGTTACTTCTCCAGCTCCCTGGCCTTCTTCTCGACGTCCTCGATGCCGCCGCACATGAAGAACGCCTGCTCGGGCAGGTGGTCGTACTTGCCCTCGGCGAGCGCCTTGAACGAGGCGACCGTCTCGTCCTTCGGCACCGTCACGCCGGGCTGGCCGGTGAACTGCTCGGCCACGTACATCGGGTGCGACAGGAAGCGCTCGATGCGCCGCGCCCGCTGGACGGTGACCTTGTCCTCCTCGGACAGCTCGTCGATACCGAGGATCGCGATGATGTCCTGCAGCTCCTTGTACTTCTGCAGGATCCGGATGACCTCCTGGGCGACCTCGTAGTGCTCGTTCCCCAGGATCTGCGGGTCCATGATCCGCGAGGTGGAGTCGAGCGGGTCGACCGCCGGGAAGATGCCCTTCTCGGAGATGCCCCGCGACAGCGTCGTGGTCGCGTCCAGGTGCGCGAACGTGGTGTGCGGCGCCGGGTCGGTGATGTCGTCGGCGGGCACGTAGATCGCCTGCATCGAGGTGATCGAGTGACCGCGCGTCGAGGTGATCCGCTCCTGCAGCACGCCCATCTCGTCCGCCAGCGTCGGCTGGTACCCCACCGCGGACGGCATGCGCCCGAGCAGCGTGGAGACCTCCGAGCCGGCCTGGGTGAACCGGAAGATGTTGTCGATGAACAGCAGCACGTCCTGGCCCTGGACGTCGCGGAAGTACTCCGCCATCGTCAGCGCCGACAGCGCGACGCGCAGCCGGGTGCCCGGCGGCTCGTCCATCTGGCCGAACACGAGCGCGGTGTCCTTGAGGACGTCCGCCTCGTCCATCTCCACCCACAGGTCGTTGCCCTCGCGGGTGCGCTCGCCGACGCCGGCGAACACCGAGGTGCCGCCGAAGTTGCGGGCGACGCGGCGGATCATCTCCTGGATGAGGACGGTCTTGCCCACACCCGCGCCGCCGAACAGGCCGATCTTGCCGCCCTTCACGTACGGGCACAGCAGGTCGATGACCTTGATGCCGGTCTCCAGCATCTCGGTCTTCGACTCCAGCTGGTCGAACGCCGGGGCCTTGCGGTGGATGCCCCACCGCTCGTTGATCTCCAGCGACGCGGTCGGGGCGTCCAGCGCCTCGCCGAGGGCGTTCCACACGTGGCCCTTGGTGATGTCGCCGACCGGGACCGCGATCGACTCGCCGCTGTCGAACACCGGCGCGCCGCGGACCAGGCCGTCCGTCGGCTGCATCGAGATGGCCCGGACCATGTTGTCGCCCAGGTGCTGGGCGACCTCGAAGGTCAGGGTCTTCTCCTCGCCGCCGAGCACGACCTGCGCGTTGAGCGCGTTGTAGATGTCCGGGAGGGCGTCGGCGGGGAACTCCACGTCGACGACCGGGCCGATGACGCGTGCGACGCGCCCGGTCGCGGTCGCCGTCTCTACCTGTGCAGTCATTATCACTCCCCGCCAGACTCGGCGAGCGCGTCAGCGCCACCGACGATCTCGCTGATTTCCTGGGTGATCGCGGCCTGCCGCGCCTGGTTCATCTGGCGCGTGTAGACCCCGAGCAGTTCGTTGGCGTTGTCGGTCGCCGACTTCATGGCCCGCCGGACCGACGCCTGGAACGACGCCGCCGACTGCAGCAGCATGTGGAAGATGCGGCTCTCGACGTAGTTGGGCAGCAGGAGGTCGAGCGCCGCCTGCGCGGACGGCTCGAACTCGTACGCCGGCGGGACCGCGCCGGACTCGCTCTCCTCGATCTCCAGCGGCATCAGCCGCTTGACCTGGACGGTCTGGGTCAGCATCGAGACGAACTCGGTGTAGACCACGTGGATCTCGCCGACGCCGCCCTCGGCGTCGGTCTTGAGGAAGTCCTCGGTGAGCCGGCGGCCGATCTGCTCCGCGTTCGCGAAGTTCGGGCGGTCGCTGAACCCGTGCCAGGTCTGCGCGACCTCCCGGCCCCGGAACCGGTACCAGGTGATGCCCTTGTTGCCCACCACGTACGGGACCGGCTCGCGGCCCTCGTCCCGCAGCGCCCTGATCAGCGCCTCGGCCTCGCGGATCACGTTGGCGTTGTAGGCGCCGCAGAACCCGCGGTCGCTGGTGACGACCAGGACGGCGCTGCGGGTGTCGGCCGGCTGCTCCCGCAGGAGCGGGTGGTCGATCCCCACGTGGTGGCTCACCAGCGCGGTCAGGGCCTGCGTGATCTGGTCGGCGTACGGCTTGGACGCCGTCACCGCCTGCTGGGCCTTGACGATCCGCGACGTGGCGATCATCTCCTGGGCGCGCGTGATCTTGGCGGTCGACTTGACCGTCTTGATCTGCTGCCGGAGTTGACGAAGCTGTGCGGCCATCGGCGTCAGTCCTTCTTGACGCGGGTGATGGTCTCCTGCTCGACGTCCTCGGCCTCGATCGGTTCGACGGGCTCCTCGGCCAGCAGGTCGCCCTCGCTGGTCTGGAAGCCCTTCTTGAACTCCGTGATGGCGTTCTTGAGGCTGGTGAGGCCGTCGTCGGAGAGCTTGCCCGTCTCGCGGATGGAGGTCAGCAGGCCGCCCTCCTCCCGCTCGATGTAGTCGAGGAACTCCCGCTCGAAGCGGCGGATGTCGGCGACGGGCACGTCGTCCAGCTCGCCGGAGGTGCCCGCCCACACGGACACGACCTCCTGCTCGACCGGGAACGGGTTGCCCTGCGGCTGCTTCAGCAGCTCGACCAGGCGGGCGCCGCGCTCCAGCTGGGCGCGGGACGCCGCGTCCAGGTCGGAGGCGAAGGCGGCGAACGCCTCCAGGTCGCGGTACTGCGACAGCGCCAGGCGCAGCGTGCCGGCGACCGTCTTCATCGCCTTGATCTGCGCCGAGCCGCCGACCCGGGACACCGAGATGCCGACGTTGATCGCCGGCCGGACGCCCTGGTTGAACAGGTCGGTCTCCAGGAAGCACTGCCCGTCGGTGATGGAGATGACGTTCGTCGGGATGTACGCCGACACGTCGTTGCCCTTGGTCTCGATGATCGGCAGGCCGGTCATCGAGCCGCCGCCCATGTCGTCGGACAGCTTCGCGCAGCGCTCCAGCAGCCGCGAGTGCAGGTAGAAGACGTCGCCCGGGTACGCCTCGCGGCCCGGCGGGCGGCGCAGCAGCAGCGACACCGCGCGGTACGCCTCGGCCTGCTTCGACAGGTCGTCGAACACGATCAGGACGTGCTTGCCCTGGTACATCCAGTGCTGCCCGATCGCGGACCCGGTGTAGGGGGCGATGTACTTGAAGCCCGCCGGGTCGGACGCCGGGGCCGCCACGATCGTGGTGTACTCCAGCGCGCCGGCCTCCTCCAGGGAGCGGCGGACGTTCGCGATCGTGGAGCCCTTCTGGCCCACGGCGACGTAGATGCAGCGCACCTGCTGCTTCGGGTCGCCGGTCGCCCAGGCTTCCTTCTGGTTGATGATGGTGTCGACGCAGACGGTCGTCTTGCCGGTCTGCCGGTCACCGATGATCAGCTGCCGCTGGCCCCGGCCGATCGGCGTCATCGCGTCGATCGCCTTGATGCCGGTCTGCAGCGGCTCGTTCACCGACTGCCGCTGCACGACCGTCGGCGCCTGCAGCTCGAGCGCGCGGCGCTCGGTGGTCTCGATCGGGCCCTTGCCGTCCAGCGGGTTGCCCAGCGCGTCCACGACCCGGCCGAGGAAGGCGTCGCCGACCGGCGCCGACAGGACCTCGCCGGTCCGCCGGACCTTCTGGCCCTCCTCGATGTTGCTGAACTCGCCCAGGACCACGGCGCCGATCTCGCGCACGTCCAGGTTCAGAGCCAGGCCACGGGTACCGTCCTCGAACTCGAGGAGTTCGTTCGCCATCGCGGAGGGCAGGCCCTCGACGTGGGCGATACCGTCGCCGGAATCGACGACGGTGCCGACCTCTTCGCGCGCGGCGGCCTCGGGCTCGTACGACTGGACGAAGCGCTCCAGCGCGTTCCGGATCTCGTCCGGACGGATCGTCAGCTCCGCCATGATTCCTCTCTTGCTCCCTAAAAGGTCAGCTCGACCGGCTGAAGGGTCGGCCCTACCGGCCGCTCAGCCGGCGCCCAGCCGCCGGCGGACGTCGTCCAGCCGTCCGGCGATCGTGCCGTCGATGATCTCGTCCCCGATCTCGATCGACAGGCCGCCGATCGTGCTCGGGTCGATCTCGATGTTCAGGTGTACTTCGTGCCCGTAGGCGGCGGCGAGCACCGCGGCCAGCCGCGTCCGCTGCCGCGCCGACAGCTCGGTCGGCGTCCGGACGAGCGCGACGAGCCGCTGCCGGCGCTGGGCGACGAGCTTGCCGTATTCGGCGAGCCCACCCTCCAGGCTACGTCCTCTCGGACGCAGCACCAGCTCGGTGACCAGCGTCAGCGTCGCCGCCGTGACCTTGCCCTCCAGCAGCGCCGTGACCAGGCCGAGCTTGCGGTCGTCCGGCAGCCCCGGGCCGGCCAGGGCGCCGCGCAGCGCGGGCTCCCCCTCCACGACCCGGGAGAACCGGAACAGCTCGTCCTCCAGGTCGTCGATCTCGCGGGCGGCCTCGGCGCGGGCGGCCTCGGCGGTGACCGCGAGGGCCTCCACCGCGTCCGCCAGCTCCGACGGCTTCGACCAGCGCAGCCGGACGACGTCGGCGACCAGCCCGAGAGCGGCCGGCGACACCTTGCCCTCCAGCAGGATCTGGACGAGCTGCGCCTTGTCGGCCCCGTCCCGCGCCGGGTCGGAGACCGCCCGCCGCAGACCGTGCTCGCGGTCGATCAGGTGCAGCACCGCGAACAGGTCGCCGCCGAGCTCGGCCAGGTCGGCGGAGGGAATCACGGCCTCCAGCCGGTCCTTGGCCTCGGCCAGCGACGCCCTGCTCACCGCTCCCGTGATGGTCATGACGCCGCCCGGTCTGGACTGAGGAGCGAGGTACGAGCGAGGAGGGAAGACCGGGCGTGGAAGCGCCGTGACCGGTCGTGCCGGAGGCGCGACATCAGATAGGTCATGATGTGATCTGCTCCTGCGTGCGGGCGCGGCTCTCCAGCTCCTCGAGGAACCGGTCGACGACCCGGCTCTGCCGCGCGCTGTCCTCAAGGGACTCGCCCACGACGCGGCCGGCGAGCTCGACCGACAGGGCGCCGATCTCGGCGCGCAGCGACTGCAGCGCCTGCTGCCGCTCGGCCTCGATCTGCTTCTTGGCGTCCTCGACGATCTTGCGCGCCTCCGCCTGGGCCTTCTCCTTGGCCTCGGCGATGATCTGCGCGCCCTGCTCCTCGGCCTTGCGGCGCTCGTTGGACGCCTCGACCGCGGCCGCCTTCTGCTGGGCCTTGTACTGGTCGAGGACCTGCTGGGCCTCCTTCTGCGCCTGCTCGGCCCGCTCGAGGCCGCCTTCGATCGCCTGGGTCCGCTCCTCCAGCGTCTGCTGCAGACGCGGGACCAGGATGCGGCCCAGGACGATCATGACGACCAGGAACGAGAAGATGCCGACGACCAGCTCGTACGGGTGCGGGACGAGAGGGTTGTTCTCCTCCGCCGCTAGGACGGAAGCTGCTGTGATCATGTCTGCAGCCCTTCCTCAGTTGGAACCCGTGGTCAGATGCCCTGGAAGATGAAGGGCGCGACCAGACCGATGAGGGCCAGCGCCTCGGTGAGGACGAAGCCCAGCAGCATGTTGGTGCGGATGACGCCGGTCAGCTCCGGCTGGCGGGCGATGGCGTTCACGCCCTGACCGAAGATGATGCCGATGCCGATGCCCGGGCCGATGGCCGCGAGGCCGTAACCGATCGAGGTGACGTTGCCTTCGACTGCGGCGAGGACGGCTCCCGTCATGGGTTCATTCCTTTTCTGTCGGCCGGCGGACGCTCCGCCGGTCTGGGCTAACGAGGTTGTCTGCGCCGGCCCGGCACCGGGGCCGGACCGAAGGGGGCTCAGTGGTCCGCTTCGAGGCCGCTCTGGATGTACATCGCGGCGAGCATCGCGAACAGGAACGCCTGCAGGAACTGGATCAGCAGCTCCAGCGCGGTCAGCAGGATCGTGACGATCACGCCGACGACTCCGACGCCGAACCCGAGCGCGGTGGGCTTCTCGAAGATGAACCAGAAGCCGACCAGGCTGAAGAACGCCAGGATCGTGTGGCCGGCGAACATGTTGGCGAAGAGCCGGACCGCGTGGGTGAAGGGCGCGAGGATGAACGTCGAGAGGTACTCGATCGGCACCAGCAGGATGTAGACCGGCAGCGGCAGGCCCTTGGGGATCATGTTGGTGAAGTACTTCACCGGGCCCTGGTGCTTGAAGCCGAGGTAGACCTTGACGATGTAGACGAACACCGCGAGGACGACCGGGAACGCGATGTGCGACGCGACCGGGAACTGGATGATCGGGACGACCGCGAAGATGTTCCAGAACCAGATCAGGAAGAACAGCGACATCAGCATCGGCATCCACCGGTCGGTGTTCTTGCCGAGGAACGGGCGGGCGATCTCGTCCCGCACGAACATGTAGCCGATCTCACCGATGTTCTGCAGGCCGCGCGGCACGAGCTTCGGCTTGGCGAACGCCATCCAGAAGAGGACGCAGACCAGCAGGGTGCCGACGACCGAGAAGACGACGGGCTTGGTCAGCCACTCCGGGCCGCCGGCGAACAGGGGCGGGAAGTCGAACAGCTCCGGGCCCGGGGCTTTGAACTCTTCTCCCCCGGTGGCGAGGACCGTCAGCGCGTTCACGCGGCGTTCCCTTCATCAATGTGGTGATGTTTCACGAAGGCTTCCTCGGCGGCTTCCTCGGCGGGGCCGCTCAGGAGGAGTGGCTGCCGTACTTCAGGTAGACCAGGTAGATGGCGAGCCCGGCACCGATGATCAGGCCGATGGGGATCAGCCAGGTCTGGTGCGTCCATGCGGACAGCAGCCACCCGATGCCGCCCCAGATGATCATCCCGGAGAGAAGGTAGCTGGGCACGGACCAGGCGACGTCGGCGAATTCCCGCTGGCCGTCCTCCGGCCGGGGCTTCTGCTCGCTCATCGCGTTCCGGACGATAGCAGGCCACCCGCGCGGTGGTCATATTGGAGTAGTCCCTTTGGGCAGGCGCCGTCCGCGGGGCCTGCATCACGGGCTCCGGTCCAGGACGTTCTCGGGCTCGTCAATGTAGGGCCTCCGCTGCAGGGCGACGCGGAACTCGGCGGCGATCCAGAGCAGCGCGAGGCCGATGACCGTCCAGCCGAAGACCGTGGTGTTCCAGATGGAGACGCCGTCCATCGCCGTGACCAGGACCATCACCGCGAGGATCTTCACCGCGTAGCTGGCCAGCGCGGCCAGCATCATCGTCTGCGCGGAGTACCGGGAGGCCCACGAGACCACCAGCGCGCTGATCGAGAAGAACGCGATCACCACGACGGAGGCGAGCGCCGCCGCCAGGGCGCCCTTGGCGCCGGCGGTCAGCAGGCCGGTCAGCACGGCGGCCACCCCGACGACCGAGGTCGGGATCGCGGCGCCGCGGAGCATCCTGGCGTCGGAGGTGTGCATGAGGGCTCCGGCTGGTCACGGTCAGTGGTCGTCTCTTGTTCGTGAAAGGTATCACAAGCGTCCGGAATGTCCACAATTACCCTGGAGGTAATGCGGATCCGGGAACCGGGAGGCTACCTCCGGTGAGGCTAGCACCTGGACTTTAGCCCAGCTCAGCGAGTGGTTCCGCCGCATCGCGCCGGTGCGGGGCGGCGGGTCTCCCGCCGCCGGCGGGCGGAGTCAGACCCGCATGGAGGGGCGCTGGGCGGGGTGGTCGCCGGTGCCCGGGTCCGCGGGGGGCTTCCTGCGGCGCGGCTTGCGGAGCATCAGCACGACCCCGGCCGTCGCGACCAGCAGCGTGACCCCGAGGGTGATCCACGCGGCGTCGAACAGCGCCAGCCCGACCAGCCCGGAGGCCAGCAGCCCCACCCAGAAGTACATGATCAGCACGGCCCGGCGGGTGGAGTGGCCGAGCTGCAGCAGCCGGTGGTGCAGGTGCTGCTTGTCCGGGGAGAACGGCGACCGGCCCTGGCTGGTGCGCCGCAGCACGGCGAGCAGCATGTCCATGAACGGGACCGCGGCCACCGCCGGGATCAGCAGCACCGGGACGAAGAACGGGAACAGCCCGTTGGCGAGGATGGCCGGGTCGAACTGCCCGGTCAGCATGATCGTGGACGCGCTCAGCAGCAGCCCGATCAGCATCGAGCCGGTGTCGCCCATGAAGATCTTGGCGGGGCTGAAGTTGTGCGGCAGGAAGCCCGCGCACATCCCGAACAGGACCGCGGCGATGAGCGTCGCGCCGGTCAGCGTGGTCAGCCCGTTCGTCCTCGACAGCAGGTAGGCGTAGGAGAACAGCGCGAGCGCGGCGATCCCGACGACGCCCGCGGCGAGGCCGTCCAGGCCGTCGATGAAGTTCACCGCGTTGATCGTGGCGACGACGATGAAGACGGTCAGCGGCACCCCGTAGGCGGGCGGCAGGGACAGCGACTCGCCCGTCGGCAGCGGGATCACGTAGATCTGGATGCCCTGCATGATGAAGATCCCGGCGGCCGCGACCTGCCCGGCGAACTTGGTGAGCGCGTCCACCTCCCACCGGTCGTCGGCGATGCCGATCAGCACGATCAGCCCGCCCGACAGCAGCAGCGCCTTGGCGACGCTGATGTCGCCGTCGTCGAGGACCTTGCGCATCTCCGGCAGACCGGTCGCGACCACCAGCGCCGCCACCATCCCGCCGAACATCGCGAGACCGCCCAGCCGGGGCGTCGGGATGACGTGGACGTCGCGGTCGCGCGGGACGGCCTGCGCCCCGAACCAGACGGCGAACCGGCGCACCGAGGGGGTCAGCAGGTAGGCGACGAGGGCGGCGACGAGGATCGTGAGCAGGTACTCCCGCACTCCCCTGCGCCTCCTCTCACCGATCGCCGCCGCCGCGGTGCCCCGTCCGGCGCGTCCCGACCACCGGGCCGTCCTCCCGTTAGACGACCGGCCGCGGCGATCTGTTCGCACCGCGACCGACCAACTGTAGACCCACCCGGCGGCCGCCCGCTGCCGATCAGCCCGCCCGGGCGCGGTGCGCGCACATGATCCCCGCGCCGACGATCACCAGCGCGAGGCCGGCGAGGCACCGGTCGCCGAGCGAGAACGCCCACAGTCCCCGGGCCGCCACCTCCTCCCCCGCGTCCGCGGCGATCAGCAGCAGCCCGCCCGCGATCAGCCCGATCCCGGCCCGCCGGCGCGGGGCGGGGCGCCGCGCCACCAGCGCCACCGCCGCGAGGGCCAGGGCCAGCGCCGCCGTGCCCGGCCAGTCGCCCGTCCAGCGCGGCGGGACGTAGCGCGGCGGGGCGACCGCGATCGCGTGCTTGGGCAGCCGCACCCGGATCTTCATGCCCTCGTGCGGGGCGAGCATGCTCTGCATGAAGTCGACCGCGTACGGGCCGTCGCGGTCGCGCACGCACCGGGTCGTCGCGCCCGGGGTTCCCGCCCGGCAGGTCGCGTGCCGCAGCGGGACCGGCGCCTCCACCCGCACCGCCGCGTTCCCGATCGGGACGTCCCACGCCCTCCCGATCGCGTCCCAGACCAGCTCGTCGTAGCGGGCGCGGGGGGTGAACGCCCGCCCGACCTCGTACTCGATCACGTACGCCTGGCGGCCGCGGACCTCGCGGCGCCGGTCGCCGACGCTGATCCGCACGTCGTGCCAGAACCGCGTCGTCCGGGCCCGGGACGGCGCGCCGGTGGAGGAGCTGGTGCGCACGTTCCGCACGTCGTAGACCCGGTCGCCGACGCGGAACGGCACGTGCCGGACGATCCCGTGCTCGCCGCTCCGGTCGAAGTCGTAGGTGATCGTCTCCCGGACGTACAGGACGCCGTCGGAGCCGAGCGTGAGCACGACGTCGTAGGTGGCGATGCTCTCGCCGACCGCCGGCCCGGGCGGAGGGACGGTCCCGGAGACGCCGGGCGCCGGCTCGGCGGCGTGCGCGGGCTCGGCGGAGTGCGCGGGCTCGGCGGAGTGCGCGGGCTCGACGGAGTGCGCGGGCTCGACGGGGTGCACGGGCTCGACGGGGTGCACGGGCTCGACGGGGTGCGCGGGACCGGCGGCGTGCGCGGGCAGCACGAGCACGAG
>NZ_JBIQHY010000055.1:0-18234 GCF_044508335.1 Actinomadura sp. | reverse complement strand
CGGGCTCGACGGGGTGCGCGGGACCGGCGGCGTGCGCGGGCAGCACGAGCACGAGGATCGGCAGCAGGAGGCCCGCGAGGATCGCGGGCCCCTGGACACGGCCACGCACGCCAGGCATGGTTCCACTAGTTGCCATGATCGTGTCGGCGTAACGTTCCGGCGGCCGTGCGAACCCGGTCCTGGACCCTTGGACGCGCCCGGACCCCGATCGGTTCGCGGTACCGCGAACATCGTCCATCCCTGGTCAGCCTGTAAGCCCACCATAAGGGTGACCATGCGGGCACTGCTAAGTTATCGGCTGCTAACCCCCCAAAACACACGAGCCTGGAGGGACCTATGCGGCGAATCGCTGCAGTAGCCCTGGCCGCCGGCACCGTGATGGCCGGCATGGCCGTCGCGGGCGCCCCCGCCGAAGCCGCGGCCGCCAAGAGCTGGAAGCCCTACAACTCCTACAGCGGCATCGACGCGTGGGGCACCTACACCCGCAGCGGCGGCAAGACCTACGTGAAGGGCTACCTCCGCGACACCAAGAAGAACGGCTGGACCGCCTGCGTCCGGTTCCTGTTCACCGAGGGCAAGAAGCAGTACTGGTCGCGCTTCAAGATCATCGGCGTGACCTCGGGCGGCACGAAGTACAACTTCGACGGCAAGGCGACCGTCAAGATCAGCGTGAGCTCCAGCTACAGCAGCCACCTGTGGGTGCAGGAGTGCGGCCGGAACAAGAAGACCGGCAAGTACTACTACGGCAAGGGCAAGAAGCTCTTCTGAGCCACGGAGTAACGCCTGTCGACACAGGCCCCGCCCGGCCCGGCGGGGCCTTTGCGCCGTCCGGCGGCGGGCGCGGCCCCGCCCGCGGGTCAGCTCGCCTGATCGTTCTCCTGCCGAGAGGGCTTGGCGGCGGGCTTGGCGGCGGACCCGGCAGGCTCGGCGGGCTCGGCGGCGGGCTCGGCGGGCTCGGTGGCAGGCTCGGCGGGCTCGGCCGACTCGGCGGCGGGCTCGGGGAGGTCGGCGGCGGGCTCAGCGGGGGCTGCGGGGGCCTCAGCAGGCTCTTCCTGCGCTTCCGCGGGCGCGTCCTTGGTAAGGGAGGGCTTGGACGGTGCGGGCGCAGAGGCGGGTTCTGCGGGCTCGTCCTCGTCGGTCAGCAGGACGCCCACCACGGACCGCAGCTTGTCCAGCGGGATGGCCCCTTCGCGGAGGACGCGCGGGACGGGGCCGGTGAGGTCGAGGATCGTGGACGGGTCGGCGTGCCCCGACACGCCGCCGTCCAGGTAGACCGAGACCGAGTCGCCGAGCATCTTCTCGGCCTCGTCGGCACTGCGGGCCGGCGGCTGCCCGCTCAGGTTCGCGCTGCTCACCGCCAGCGGGCCGGTCTCCTTGAGGACCTCCACCGCCAGCTCGTGCATCGGCATGCGGACCGCGACGGTGCCCTTGGTCTCGCCGAGGTCCCAGATGAGGTTGGGGTTGGCGCGGCAGACGAGGGTGAGCGCGCCCGGCCAGAACTCGTCGATGAGGTCCTGCCCGTAGGTGCCGAGGTCCTCCACGAGGGCCGTCGCGGCCCGCACGGACCCGACGAGCACCGGCGGGGGCATCTCCCGGCCGCGGCCCTTGGCCTCCAGCAGGGCCGCCACGGCGGGCGCCACGAACGCGTCCGCGCCCACCCCGTACACGGTGTCGGTCGGCAGGACGATCAGCTCGCCGCGCCGCACGGCCGACACGGCCTCGGCGATCCCGCGAGTGCGCTCCATCGGTTCAGAGCAGTCATAACGTCGGCTCACGGTCGCCCGTCTTCCCATCTGCGCGGCGCTCATCGATCTCGGCACCGACCAGGATAGCGGGGCTAATCCGCGGCGAGCCGGGCCGTCACGAAGCGGTCCCGGTCGGTGAGGTCGCGGCGGTTGCGCACGTCCCGCCAGCCGTTCTCCTCGGCGAAGATCCAGTAGACGCCGTTGCCCTGCAGGTCGCTGTGCTCGACGGCCGCGTAGCCGCCGGGGCGGAGCAGGCGGCGCGCGGTGCGCTCGATGACGCGGATCGCGTCCAGGCCGTCCTCGCCGCCGCCCCACAGCGCGTCGGCCGGGTCGTGGTCGCGGACGTCCGGCGGGACGTGCTCCCACTCGCTCATCGGGATGTACGGAGGGTTGCTGACGACCAGGTCGACGGTGCCGTTCAGCTCGGGGAGGGCGGTGGCGAAGTCGTCCAGGTGGAGGCGGACGCGGCCGCGCTCGTCCAGCTCCTCGACGTTGCGGGTCGCGTGCACGAAGGCCGTCGGGTCCTTCTCGACGGCGTGGACGCGGGCGCGCGGGGCCTCCAGGGCGATCGAGAGGGCGATCGCGGCGGAGCCGGTGCCGAGGTCGACGACGAGCGGGTCGCGGACGTCCATGTCGCGGAGGGTCTCCAGCGCCCAGCCGGCCATCACCTCGGTCTCGGGGCGCGGCACGAACACGCCGGGCCCGACCTTCAGTTCGAGGTAGCGGAAGTAGGCGCGTCCGGTGATGTGCTGCAGGGGCTCGCCCGCCTCGCGCCGGGCGACGTACTCCCAGAAGCGGGCGTCGAACGCGCTGTCGGGGACGCAGTGCAGCTCCGAGCGGCGCACCTGGTGCACGGCCGCCGCCAGCTCCTCGGCGTCGGCGCGCGGCGAGGCGGCGCCCGCGTCGGCGAGGCGGGCGGTGGCCCTGGCGATCTCGTCGAGCAGCAGGTTTCTCATGATTTCTGGGCTTCGGCCAGGCGCCGCTCCATGTCCGCGTCGACGAGCGCCTGCGTGACGTTGTGGAGGTCCCCGTCCAGCACCTGGTCAAGGTTGTAGGCCTTGTAGCCGACCCGGTGGTCGGAGATCCGGTTCTCCGGATAGTTGTAGGTGCGGACGCGCTCGGAGCGGTCGACCGTGCGGACCTGGCTCTTGCGCTCGGCGGCCGCGGCGGCGTCGGCCTCCTCCTGCGCCATCGCCAGCAGCCGGGACCGCAGGATGCGGAGCGCCTGCTCCTTGTTCTGGAGCTGGCTCTTCTCGTTCTGGCACGAGACGACGACGCCGGTCGGCAGGTGCGTGATGCGGACCGCGGAGTCGGTGGTGTTGACGCTCTGCCCGCCCGGACCGGACGAGCGGTACACGTCGATGCGCAGGTCGTTGGGGTCGATGTGGACGTCGACGTCCTCGGCCTCGGGGGTGACGAGGACGCCGACCGCGCTGGTGTGGATGCGCCCCTGCGACTCGGTCGCGGGCACCCGCTGCACGCGGTGCACGCCGCCCTCCCACTTCAGCCGCGTCCAGACGCCTTCTTCGGCGCCGCCCTTGGCCTTCACCGCGACCGTGACGTCCTTGTAGCCGCCGAGGTCGGACGGGTGGGAGTCGATGATCTCGGTCTTCCAGCCGACGCGCTCGGCGTACCGGAGGTACATGCGCAGCAGGTCGCCCGCGAACAGCGCGGACTCCTCGCCGCCCTCCCCGGCCTTCACCTGGAGGATGACGTCCTTGGAGTCGTTGGGGTCGCGCGGGACGAGCAGGCGGCGCAGCCGCTCCTCCAGCTCCGCGCGGCGCTTCTCCAGGTCGTCGGCCTCGGCGGCGAACGCCGCGTCCTCGCCGGCCAGCTCCCGGGCGGCGGCCAGGTCGTCCTCGGTGGACGCCAGCTCCCGGTGCGTCTCGACGATGGGCCGCAGCTCCGCGTAGCGCTTGCCGAGCTTGCGCGCCAGCGCCTGGTCGGCATGGACGGACGGGTCGGCGAGCCGTTCCTCGATGCTCGCGTACTCACTGATCAGATCGTCGAGATTCACGCTGTGTCCTGCCCCGTCCGGGCCCGGAGACGGCGGCCGTCCCCGGTTGCCGACTTCGAACGGCCCGGGGACCTCGAGTGTCCCCGGGCCGTTCCTGGCATGTGTGCGGCGCTCGCCCTACTTGCCGGCCTTCTTCTTGCCGAAGCGCTGCTCGAAGCGCGCCACCCGGCCACCGGTGTCGAGGATCTTCTGCTTGCCCGTGTAGAACGGGTGGCAGTTCGAGCAGACGTCCGCGTGGATCACGCCGTTCTCGGCGGTGCTGCGGGTCTCGAAGGTGTTGCCGCACGTACACGTCACGGTCGTGACGACGTACTTCGGGTGGATGTCGGGCTTCATCGGTTCTCCTCGCCTAGGGCGGTCGCCGGGCGCCTCCGCGCGCCCACGGTGAAGCCCATGGGAGATGTGGGAAGCGTGAACCGGTACCGCAGCGGTTGCACCTCAAGTGTGCCAGATACCTGAACGTGGCGAGGTCACCGGTCATTCCCGATCTTGGACGGCGGCCGCCGGACGTCACCCGCCGGTGCGCCCCAGGTACGCCAGCACCGCCATCACGCGGCGGTGGCCGCCCTGCGCGGGCTGCAGGCCGAGCTTCATGAAGATGTTGGAGATGTGCTTCTCCACGGCGCCCTCGGTGACCACGAGGTCCTCCGCGATCGCCCCGTTGGAGCGCCCCTGCGCCATCAGCCCGAGCACCTCGCGCTCGCGCGGCGTCAGCGACTCCAGCGGGTCGCCGGTGCGGCGCCGGCCGAGCAGCTGGCCGATCACCTCCGGGTCGATGACCGTCCCGCCGGCCGCGATGCGGCGGACCGCGTCGATGAACTCGGCGACGTCCGACACCCGCTCCTTCAGCAGGTAGCCGACGCCCTCCGCGCCGCCGCCGAGCAGATCCGTCGCGTACCGCTCCTCCACGTACTGCGACAGGACGAGGATCGGCGTGCCCGGCCGCCGCTCCCGCACCGCGAGCGCCGCGCGCAGCCCCTCGTCGGTGAACGAGGGCGGCATCCGGACGTCCACGATGGCGAGGTCGGGGGCGTGCTCCTCGACGGTGCCGAGCAGGCCCGGCCCGTCCCCGACCGTGGCGACCGTGTCGATCCCGGCGTCGGCGAGCAGCCGGACGAGCCCTTCGCGCAGCAGCACCGAGTCCTCGGCGATCACAACCCGCATCCACCCATTATGTTGGGCGCCGCCGCGCCGCGCGCCGCCGTGCGGCGCGCGGTCGCGCCGGGCGGCGGTGGCGCCGGTCACCAGGTGCAGGGCAGGTCCGCGCGGATGATGGTGGGGCCGCCGGGCGGGCTGTCCACGATCAGCATCCCGTCGATCGTCGCGGCCCGGTCGGCGAGGCCGGCGAGGCCGCCCTCGGGCCGGGCGACGGCGCCGCCCACCCCGTTGTCGATCACCTCGACGACGACCCAGCCGTCCTCGCGCGCCACCCGGACCGACACCTGCGTGGCGCGGGCGTACTTCGCGACGTTCGCCAGCGACTCGGCGACGATGAAGTACGCGATGCTCTCCACCGCCGCCGGGGGCCGCTCCGGCAGGTCGACGGTCACCTCGACGGGCACGGGCGCGCGGGCGGCGAGGCCCGACAGCGCCGGGTCCAGGCCGCGGTCGGTGAGGATCGCCGGGTAGATCCCGCGGGCCAGGTCGCGCAGCTCGGAGATCGCCTCCTTGGTGCCGGCGTGGGCCTGCTCGATCAGCGCCCGCGCGCCCTCCGGGTCCTCGTCGAGCTTGGCGCGGGCGCGGCCGATGTCCATCGCCACGGCCAGCAGCCGCTGCTGCGCGCCGTCGTGCAGGTCCCGCTCGATGCGGCGCCGCTCGAACTCGGCGGCGTCCACCCCGCGGGCGCGGCTGGCGCGCAGGTGCTCGGTGCGCCTGCGCAGCTCCACGTTCTCGGCCTGCGCGGGGCTCGGCCCGAGCAGCAGCGCGGCGAGGAAGGCGTGGCCGATCGCCATCGCCCGCGTCGTGTACATCGCGACGGCGAGGAACACCGCGCCTAGGGCCATCACCGGGACGGCCTCCAGCGGGTTGCCCGCCCAGTACGACACGAACGCGAAGTTGATCTCGGCGCCGCCGTTCACCGCGACGATCAGGGGCAGGAACAGCGTCATGGCCGTCGCCCCCCACACCACCGTCGAGACGACGAACTCGGCCACCGACACCGGGAACAGGACCATGAGGTAGACGAGGTCCTTCCAGGTGGCCGCGTCCACCGCCATGGTCTTGAGCTTGGCCAGCGGGTTGCCGCCCCCGGGCAGCGGCCGGTAGGGGCTCGGCACGCCGACGCCGAACGCCGCCCGGACGAGCAGCCGCTCCAGCATTGCCCCGAACCGCCACGCGATCATCAGCAGCGCCAGCAGCGGCAGCCCCACCCAGATGATCAGCAGCGCGACGGACAGCGACAGCCCGACGGCGAGCACGATGAACCAGCCGAGCCCGAACGCCATGCTGGCGGCCAGGTAGAGCGCGGAACGCCAGGTCACCGACGACCGCACCATCTCGAGCGGCGCCCAGGAGCCGTTCAGGACCGACGGCGCGTCCCCGCCGCCGCGCGTCGCCGCGGCCCACCGCGCCGCGGCCCACCCGACGGCGCCGCCGCCCGTGCCGGATTCTCTGGTCAGCTCGCCCACATCGTCCTCCGTGCCCATTCCAACCTACGGTCCCAGCGTGCCGAGCCGGAGGGCCGGGCACCATGGCGCGGACCGCCGAATGGGGAGTGGGGCTAACCCCACCATGAGCATCGGCCTCGCCCGCGATGCCGGCCGAGCGGGCACGCGAGGTCGCCCTCCCGGAGGCTCCGGGGGGCAGCGGACACGAGAACGCCCCCGCCCGGGTGACCCGGAAGGGGGCGTCCACGTTCGTGCCTCAGCACACGGTGTGCCGGTTCGCGTACGTCAAGCCGCGCGCGTCAGCGGTCGTCGGAGACCGTGGTCTTCTGCACCTGGAGCAGGAACTCGGCGTTGGACTTGGTCTCCTTCATCTTCTCGATGAGCAGCTCCAGCGCCTGCTGCGTGTCGAGGGCGTGCAGCACCCGGCGCAGCTGCCAGACGACCCGCAGCTCCTCCGGAGCCATGAGGATCTCCTCCTTGCGGGTGGACGACTGGTCGACGTCCACCGCGGGGAAGATCCGCTTGTCCGCGAGCGACCGGTTGAGCTTCAGCTCCATGTTGCCGGTGCCCTTGAACTCCTCGAAGATGACCTCGTCCATGCGGGACCCGGTCTCCACCAGGGCGGTGGCGAGGATCGTCAGCGAGCCGCCGTTCTCGATGTTGCGCGCCGCGCCGAAGAACCGCTTCGGCGGGTACAGCGCGGTCGAGTCGACACCGCCGGACAGGATCCGGCCGGACGCCGGCGCCGCCAGGTTGTAGGCCCGGCCCAGGCGGGTGATCGAGTCGAGCAGCACGACGACGTCGTGGCCCAGCTCGACGAGCCGCTTGGCGCGCTCGATCGCCAGCTCCGCGACCGTGGTGTGGTCCTCGGCGGGGCGGTCGAAGGTCGAGTGGATGACCTCGCCCTTCACCGTCCGCTGCATGTCGGTGACCTCTTCCGGACGCTCGTCCACCAGGACGACCATCAGGTGGCACTCCGGGTTGTTCTTGGTGATCGCATTGGCGATCGCCTGGAGCACCATGGTCTTGCCGGCCTTGGGCGGCGACACGATCAGGCCGCGCTGCCCCTTGCCGATCGGCGACACCAGGTCGATGATCCGCGTCGTCAGGATGCCGGGGTCGGTCTCCAGCCGCAGCCGCTCCTGCGGGTACAGCGGGGTCAGCTTGGTGAAGTCGACGCGGGACTTGGCCTGCTCCGGCTCCATCCCGTTGACGGTGTCGAGGCGGACCAGCGCGTTGAACTTCTCGCGCCGCTCGCCCTCGCGCGCCTGCCGGACCGCGCCGGTGATGACGTCGCCCTTGCGGAGGCCGTTCTTGCGGACCTGCGCCAGCGACACGTACACGTCGTTCGGGCCGGGCAGGTAGCCGGTCGTCCGGACGAAGGCGTAGTTGTCGAGGATGTCGAGGATGCCCGCGACCGGGATGAGGACGTCGTCCTCGGTGATCACCGGCTCCTCGTAGCGGTCGCGGCCGCGGCCCCGGTTGCGCTCGCGGAACCGGCGCCCGCGGCGGCCCCGGCCGCCGCCCTCGTCGTCGTCGTGCTGGCCGCCGCCCTGGTTCTGGCCGCCGCGCTGGCGGCCGCCGCCCTGGTCGTTGCGGTCGTTGCGGTCGCGGCCCTCGCCGCGCTCCCGGCCGCCGCGCTGCCGCTGGCGTCCGCCGCCCTCGCGGCCCTGCTCGCGGCCGCCGTCGCGGCCGCCGCCCTGGGACTCGCCGTCCTCGCCGTTCTGGTCGCGGCCCTGCTCACGGCCCTGCTCACGGCCCTGCCGCTCGCCGCGTCCCTCGCCGGCCCCCCGGTCCTGCCTGTCGCCGCGCTGGCGGCCGCCCTGCCGGTCCGCCCGCTCGGCCTTGTCCTGCCTGTCGGCCTTCTCCGCCTTCTCGGCGCCGTTCTTCTCGGCGCCGTTCTTCTCGGCGCCGCCGCCGGCCTGCTTCTCGGCGGCCCTGTCGGCCTGCCCGCCGGCCTGCTCGGCGGCTTCGGCGATGGTGACCTGGTCGTCGGAGACCTCGCGCTTGGCGGCCGCGGTGCGGGTGCGCCGGGGGCGCTCGGTCTTCGCCGGAGCAGCGGCTCCCTGCTCGCCCCCCGCCGAGCCCTGCTCCTGGCCGCCGCCCTGCTTCTCCTGGATGGCGGCGATGAGCTGGCTCTTGCGCATCCCGGTCACGCCGGTGATGCCGAGGCTGGACGCGAGCGCCTTGAGCTCGGGCAGCACCATGGCCGAGAGGCCGGTGCCCGACCGGCGGCGCCGGGGGGTGGCGGGCTCCGCGCCGGCCTGGGCGGCGTCGGCGGGCTCCGTGCTGGGTGCGTCCGTAAGGAGTTCGCTGGATTCGCTCACTAAGGGTCCTTCCCAGGGAGCGGGCGTTGGCCGGCGTTCGGCCAGTCGACCCGGTGGTGCGGCCCGGCGGGGGCGCCGGGACGGGCTCCGCTGATCACGATGGAACCGGGATCTGCGTGTTCTGGGCACAGCCAGATGGTGGACGGGACGTTCCGCTCGTGCGTATCCCCGGTACCGCTTCGTCCGAAGTTGTTTCGCTGGTATGCCTGACAACGGGATGTCACGGTGTCGGGGAGCCTAGTACGCGGGACCGACACGACCGGAGGGCCGAACAGGCGACGCGCGGCTGACGAGCACGCTGCCCCGAACGGGGCATCTGGTGCGGCATTCAGCCTAACATCACCAGGGCACACTGCTATTCCCCAGAGGTCGATGTCTTCGCATTTTACCTAGCGGGATCCGGCCGCGGCCGGGGCCGGCCGGAGCGCCGCGGCGACCCCGCCCACGGTGCCGCGATCAAGCCCGGACCTCGGGTTCTCCGGTCATGACGCGTGCGCCGCGGGTCGCGACGTCCAACGGGTGTATGTGCCACCCTTTACCCACTTCGGGGACCACTGAATCAACTCGTGATGCGTTTGTGAAGGCCAGGACAGTCGGGCCCGCCCCGGAAATCACCGCCGGCACGCCGACGTCGCGCAGCGCCTTGACGAGCGCGGCGGACTCGGGCATGGCGGGCGCCCGGTAGTCCTGGTGGAGCCGGTCCTCCGTCGCGTCCAGCAGCACGTCCGCGGGCAGCCCGGCGGTGAGCGCCGCGATGAGCAGCGCGGCGCGCCCGGCGTTGGCCGCGGCGTCCGCGTGCGGGACGGTCGCGGGCAGCAGGCCGCGGGCCCGCTCGGTCGCCAGCCGGTGCTCCGGGACGAACGCGGTGACCTGCGCGACCCGCGACTCCAGCCGGACGAGGCGGGGGCCGCCCGGCCCCGTCCAGGCGACGGTCAGGCCGCCCGCGAGGCACGGCGCGACGTTGTCGGGGTGGCCCTCGATCTCGGTGGCGAGGCGCAGCGCGGCGTCGTCGTCCAGCAGCTTCCCGGCGGGGTGCAGCGCGCGGGCCGCGACGATCGCGGCGACGATCGCGGCGGACGACGAGCCGAGGCCGCGGCTGTGCGGGATCCGGTTGCGGCAGCGCAGCCGGATGCCGGGCGGCCGGGCGGGGCCGGATCCGGCCAGGTCATCGAGGACGCCGAAGGTGCGGCGGAGCACCTTCACGATCAGGTGGCGCTCCCCCCGCTCGGCGACCTCGGCGCCCTCGCCGTCCACCTCGATGGACACCCCGCCGCCGGTCACCTCGACTTCGACGTCGTCGTGGAGGGTCAGCGCGAGGCCGAGCGAGTCGAAGCCAGGGCCCAGGTTGGCGCTCGTGGCGGGGGTCCGCACCAGCACCGGGCCTTCGGTCCAGCCCACGCTCACGCGAGGCCGAGTTCGGAGGCGGCGGCGTGCGCGTCCACCTTGATGGTGGTGGGCGCGGGGGCGCCGGAGATGGCCCAGTCCGGGTCTTTCAGGCCGTTGCCGGTGACCGTGCACACGACCTTCGAGCCCGGTGGGACGGCGCCCTGCTCGCTCGCCTGCAGCAGCCCGGCGACGCTCGCCGCGGAGGCGGGCTCGACGAAGACGCCCTCCTCCCGCGCGAGGAGGCGGTAGGCGGCGAGGATCTGCCGGTCGGTGACGGAGTCGATCGCGCCGCCGGACTCGTCCCGCGCCGCGGCGGCCAGGTCCCAGGAGGCGGGGTTGCCGATCCGGATCGCGGTCGCGATCGTCTGCGGCTTCAGCACGGGCTCGCCCTTCACGAACGGCGCCGCGCCGCTGGCCTGGAAGCCCAGCATTCGCGGGGTCTTCGACGCCTCCTTGTCGGCGGCGTACTCCTTGTACCCCATCCAGTACGCGGAGATGTTCCCGGCGTTCCCGACGGGCAGGCAGTGGACGTCGGGCGCGTCGCCGAGCGCGTCCACGATCTCGAACGCCGCCGTCTTCTGCCCCTGCAGCCGGTACTTGTTGACCGAGTTGACCAGCGCGACCGGGTAGTCGACCGACAGTTTCCGGGCCAGTTCCAGGCAGTCGTCGAAGTTGCCGTCCACCTGCAGCAGCCGCGCGCCGTGCACCAGCGCCTGCGCCAGCTTGCCCATCGCGATCTTGCCGTTGGGGACGAGGACCGCGCAGGTCATCCCGGCCCGCACCGCGTAGGCGGCGGCGGACGCCGAGGTGTTGCCGGTGGACGCGCAGATCACCGCCTTCGCGCCGTCCTCGGCGGCCTTGCTGATCGCCACCGTCATGCCGCGGTCCTTGAACGAGCCGGTCGGGTTGGCCCCCTCGACCTTGAGGTGCACGTCGCAGCCGGTCAGCTGGGACAGATGGTGGGCGGGCACCAGCGGGGTTCGGCCCTCCAGCAGGGTGACGACCGGTGTCCTGTCCGTCACCGGAAGCCGGTCGCGGTACTCCTCGATGAGGCCGCGCCACGCGCGGGCGTTCGGATTCACGTCGGTCTCCTGGAATGACCTGGGATGTTGCCCGGAGTCTACCGGGACGGGCCCCGCCGTCTCGATGCGCGGGCGGGGCCTACTCGTCGCCCTCGACGCGCATCACGCTCGTCACCGCCCGCACGATCTCCAGCCCGCGCAGGCCCTCCACCGTCGCGGTGAGCGCGGCGTCCGGCGCCCGGTGCGTCACGACGACGAGCTGCGCCTCCTCGCCCAGCCCGACCTGCCGGACGGCCTGTATCGACACCCCGTGCCTGGCGAACTCCTCGGCGACCGTGGCGAGGACGCCGGCCTGGTCGGTCACGTCCACCTGGATGTAGTAGCGCGTGACGGTCTCCCCCATCGGCAGGACGGGGAGTTTCGCGTACGTGACCTCGACGGGACCCGGGGTGCCGCCGGCCACGTTCCGCGCGACCGCGACCAGGTCGCCCAGGATGGCGGACGCCGTGGGGGCGCCCCCCGCCCCGGCGCCGTAGAACATGAGCGAGCCCGCGGACTCCGCCTCGACGAAGACCGCGTTGTACGCCTCGCGGACGCTCGCCAGCGGATGCGACCTCGGGATCATCGCCGGATACACGCGGACGGACACGCCGCGGCCGTTCCGCCCGTCCTCCGAGGGGATGCGCTCGCAGATGGCCAGCAGCTTGACGACGCAGTCCATCCCCTGGGCGCCGGCCACGTCCGCGGCGCTGACCTCGGTGATGCCCTCGCGATGGACGTCCGCCGCCGTGACGGGCGTGTGGAAGGCGAGCTGCGCCAGGATCGCCGCCTTGGCCGCCGCGTCGAAGCCCTCCACGTCGGCCGTCGGGTCGGCCTCCGCGTAGCCGAGCGCCTGCGCCTCCTCCAGCGCGTCGTTGAAGCCCGCGCCGTGCGCGTCCATCTTGTCGAGGATGTAGTTCGTGGTGCCGTTCACGATGCCGAGCACCCGGTGCACGTGGTCGCCGACCAGCGAATCCCTGAGCGGCCGCAGCAGCGGGATCGCGCCCGCGACGGACGCCTCGTAGTAGAGGTCGGCGCCGTACTCGCGGGCCGCCGCGAACAGCGTCGCGCCGTCCTCGGCGAGCAGCGCCTTGTTCGCCGTGATCACCGACTTGCCGGACTTCATCGCCTCCAGCATCAGCGTCCGGGCCGGCTCGATGCCGCCGATGACCTCGATGACGATGTCGACGTCGTCCCTGGTGACCAGGCCCTGCGCGTCCGTCGTCAGCAGTTCCCCGGGCACGCCCTCGCGCACCCGGTCCGGCCTGCGGACGGCGATCCCGGCCAGTTCCAGCGGCGCCCCGACGCGCGCGGCCAGGTCGTCGGCCTGCTCGTTCAGCAGCCGGACGACCTCCGTGCCGACCACGCCGCAACCGAGCAGCGCCACGCGCAGTCCGGGTTTCACGCTTCGACCTCCGCATCGAGCCGCAGCAGGTCGGCCGCGTCCTCCCGGCGGACGATCACGCGCGACCTGCCGTCCCTCACCGCCACCACGGCGGGCTTCGGGACGTAGTTGTAGTTGCTGGCCATCGACCGACAGTACGCACCGGTCGCCGCCACCGCCACCAGGTCCCCCGCCGCAAGATCTTCGGGGAACCACAGGTCCCGCACCACAATGTCGCCGCTTTCGCAGTGCTTGCCGACAAGCCTACTGAGCATGGGCGATGCGTCGGACGACCTGCTCGCGAGCACGCCGGTGTACTCGGCGCCGTACAGCGCGGTGCGCAGGTTGTCGCTCATGCCGCCGTCCACGGAGACGTAGGTGCGCAGGCCCTCGACGTCCTTGACCGTCCCGACCTCGTACAGCGTGACGCCGCCCGGGCCGATGATCGCCCGCCCCGGCTCCACGGTCAGCCGCGGCATGGCCAGGTCGTACGCCCTGCACTCGCGGGCCACGATGTCCCTGAGCCCGTCCGCGATCGCCTTGGGGTCGTGCGGCTCCTCCCCCGGCACGTACGCGATCCCGTAGCCGCCGCCCAGGTCGAGCTCCGGGAGCTCGATGCCGTGCTCGTCCCGGATCGCCACCAGCAGCTCCGCGAGCCGGTGCGCGGCGACCTCGAACCCGTCCACGTCGAAGATCTGCGACCCGATGTGGCTGTGCAGCCCGACCAGTTCGAGCTGCTTGAGCTCCAGGACCCTCCGCACCGCCTCCAGGGCCGCCCCGGAGTTGCGCGAGAACCCGAACTTCTGGTCGTCATGGGCGGTCGCGATGAACTCATGGGTGTGCGCCTCGACGCCCGTGGTGACGCGCACCATCACCTTGGGCCGGACACCCTTCTCCTGGGCGATGTAGGCCACCCGGGCGATCTCCTCGAACGAATCGAGCACGATCCGTCCGACCCCGACCTCAAGGGCCTTCTCGATCTCCCAGGACGCCTTGTTGCTCCCATGCAGCGTGATGCGCTCCGTGGGGAAGCCCGCCGCCAACGCCACGGCGAGCTCACCCCCGCTGCACACGTCCAGCCCGAGGCCCTCTTCGTTGAGCCACCTGGCGACGGCAGTACATAGAAAGGCCTTGCCCGCGTAGTGGACGTCCCCGTCGTGGAACGCCGTCACGTACTCCCTCGCCCGGCTCCGGACGTCCTCCTCGTCATAGACGTACAGGGGCGTCCCGTACTCCTTGGCGAGGTCCCTGACGTCGACGCCGCCGACGGTCAGGACACCGTCCTCCCGCCGGGCACTGCGCGGCCACACGGCGGGCTCCAGGGCATTGAGGTCCTCCGCCGGCCCGACGGGATGGTCCTCGGGAAGGACGTCGGCGTGCCGCGGCCCAGCAGGGTGTACTCGACTCATATTCGCTCTCTAGGGATTTCACCGATCATGTTCAGCCCGTTGCCGAGGACGACCTTGACCGCCCGCGCCAGGTCGACCCGTCCCGGAACGGGCTCCTCGTCGCCCTTCGGGACCGCGGGGCACGTCTCGTGCACGTCGTGGTACGCCCAGGCCACTCTCTCCAAACACAACATCAGCGGCCTGGCATCCCGTTCCCACTCCGCCTGTTTCGCGCGCCCCGGCACGTCCCCCATCGCCCACACGAGCTCAGCCTCGAGATCGCCCGCCTGGAGACGCCCGTCCCCGCGCGCCCACCGCCCCGCCCAGCAGGCCCGCGCATAGGCGTAACGCACCGCGAACCCGGGGTTCTCGAACGTCCGAGGCCACTCGTCCCACGTCATGGACGGCACCCGGGCGACCCCGTACCGGGGATCGCGCAGAATCCCCTCGACCAGCTCCTGGACCCCGATCACGACCCGCACGAAACCGGGCCCGGAGACATCCCCCCCGACCCGCCGCGCGATCACCTCGGGATCGACCCCGAGCCTCAGCGCCACCGGACTCTCGAAGACCCCGCGCCCCCGCCCGAAGACCACGACGCTTTCCGGCACCGGGACGTCGATCTCCCCCTCGGCCACGGCGTCCCGCACCGCGCCCACGAGGGCATCGCTCACACCGGCTGGAGTCACCCTGGTGAGACTATCCGACCACTATTTGGACACGGCAGCGAGTTTCCGCACCGTCTGGATCAGCTGGTTCGGGTCGAACGGCTTGGTCACGTACGCGTCCACACCGATCTCGTGCCCCCGCCGCACATCGTGCTCCTGCGCCCTGGCCGTGATCATCACGACCCTGATGTGCGCGGTGCCGGGGTCCTCCCGGAGCTTCACCGCGGTGACCCACCCGTCCAGCCTGGGCATCATCACGTCCAGCGTGATCACGTCCGGCCGGACCTCGCCGACCCTCTCCAGGCAGTCCTGACCGTCCACCGCGGTCTCCACCTCGAACCCCTCCAGTTGCAGGTTCACGGCGATGAGCTGGCGGATCACCTCGTCATCATCGACGACCAGCACGCGTCCCAGTGGCTCGGTCACGGCTCGAAGTTAGCCCACTCCCACCCCCGGACGCACGGCGAAATCCCAGGTGCGCGTCACCCCGCCAACCCTGGTAACCTTCTACCGCGCCACCAGAGGGCGCAGGGCCCCCTTAGCTCAGGGGATAGAGCAACGGCCTCCGGAGCCGTGTGCGCAGGTTCGAATCCTGCAGGGGGCACCCCAAAACGATCAGCCGGTTCCCGCACTTGACCAGCGGAAACCGGCTCTTCTCGTTCCTGGCCCATGTGACACCAGATGCCACCCCATGCCGCCGTATGCCACGGCTCGCGTGCCATATGTGTTCCAGCGTCGCGGCGCCACCGCACCCGCCGAAGAGCGGCTATCGGGAGGCCGGAGCGGTCACGCAGCCGGGTCATCCATCCACGCCCACGGCAGGTTCTCATGACCATGCCACCGGGCCCAGGCGTCGTCGAGTTCTCGTCTGGCCATGCGGCCCTGGTTGTAGAGAGCGATAGGGAGCCCTTCCGCCGGCGCGCGCCGGGCGTCCTCCATGTATCGAGCCAGGTTTGCCAGAGCAGCTCCCGCTCTGGACGGAGTGGGCCAGGCGTAGTCCGCCATGCGATCGGCTTTGGTGACGTCCCGTTCGTGGCCGACGCCGGTGATGACTGCAAGCCCTTGAGCTTGGACGTTCGCGATGGCTTCGAGCACGTCAGGATCATTCAGCGGCGCTTGCCAACTTCTAACGGGCCACTGTCCGGCCGGATGGTTGCCTCCACCCCTGGTGATAAGGATTCCGCCCCACTCACGAGGATTCTTGGCCGCCTCGCCCATGAAGTAGATTAGACGGCGAGCGGTGCCAGCCTCTTCCGAGCGAATCGCGTAACGGTGATCCAAGGTAGCCACCTCGTGCAAGTGGCCAAGATCGCGCCAGCCTGCGCTGCCCTTAGAAGCCGTCAATACCATTAGAGGCTTCTCAAGGTCTGGAATAGGCCAGCGCTTAGAAAATTCGGTTTCTTGAAACAAAGGATCAGCACGTTTCTGGATAGCCGCGTGAAGTCGGCCGTCTTCATAAGTGCCAATGATCGTTTGCACGAGCGGCAGGGAGGGCACTTGCGGTTTTTCGAAGAAGGTAACAGTTCGGGGTGGCGCTCCGGCTGCCGCATCGACGAGGTGTGCATCCCACCATTCACCGAACGGGCCAGGCTGCAGCGTGGCTATGTGCCCATCCACGCGGACAACCCAGCTTGGCGGAGTCTCGGACGTGAGGTCCCATGCCAGGCAGAACATGCCCGGGTCCATCCAGCTCTGTTCTACAGAAGCATGATGGAGACGCCAGTGAGTCGCGGCAGGCCCGGCACCAGCTCGGTTGGCTTCACTGCAACAGTGCTCGACGCCTGCCCGACAAGAGGTAGGGGATTCTGGATGCTCAGTCCGCACGCGTTCCATAGTGCGCTAACACACACGTCCTGCGCATCTCAGACACCTATCCAAATGGGGAGTTTTATATTTCCCTCTAGGGCGACTCAAAACCACCTTACAGACAGGCCAATAAAGGGAGGACCCCGGAGTTGCCCAGGGTCCTCCCATTGGGAAGCCCGTCGATGATCTAGCCACCGAGGGCATCGTCCATAAGGCCTTCCCACACGCGGTCTTGCCCTGCGATGACCTTGGCATAGATCTTCAGCAGGACCTCAACGCTGTGTCCGGCCCACTCGGCGACCTGCGTCGGTGGAACGCCAGCGTTGAGCCGCAGGGAGACGCCAGCGTGCCGGAGATCGTACGGACGCCGAGCCAAGTCCGACGCCTCCTCGGCGGGCGTCAGAGCGAACGTGCGCGCCTTGTGCCAGGTGCGCCCGTAGCCGGACGGGAGAAGCACTCCCCCGTGCTCTGTGCGGAACAGACGGCCGTCTGGGGCGACGCCGAACCGGTTAATGTGCTCGCGCAGAATCCTGACGAGTTCCGGCGGGATCGGTACGGGCCGCTTGGCCTTGCGGTTGCGACCTTTCAGCCCGCGGTCGTCGTGGTATTCGCCGGAATCCGTCCACTCGGTTCCGGCCGATGGCCGTGAGCTACCGAGCATCAGGCGGCCCCACCCTGTCGAGGGAAGGTCGCAGTCGACATCCTGGAGTGAGACGGCCTCGCCGGGTCGCATCATGGCGTAGTAGAGGCACGCGAAGAACGCCACCATCCGCGGGCCCCTCCGAGGTCCGGCGTAGCTGACGGCAGTCAGCAGTTCGGACATCTGACGGGGCGACGGAACGACCGCTGGGTCCACCTCCTCCCACACTTCGTCATCCTGCGTCGGTTTCCAGTCGAGACCGTCTATGGGGTTGACTGCGAGCCGTTTCCGCTGGACGGCGTATTTGAGCACGTTGTAGAGAACCCGGCGACGCCGTGTGTAGTAGCTCGGCGCGGCCGGCGTACCGTCCAGCCTGCGAGCGCAGGCGTCTAGGACGTTCGTGATTACCTCGAACTCGGTGAGATCGGCGAGCGGAACGCTGGTCTTTGCCACCCAGGTGATAGCGGCGGCCACCTCGGCGGGGCGCTCGGCATCACGCCGAGCCTTGTTGAACTCCCACCGGCGGAGTGCCATGCGCAGCGTTTCCGGGTCGGGCGCTCCCTTGCGCTTGGCCGTGAGAGCGACCGTCACGGCGGTCAGCGTCTCGGCGATCGATATGCGTTGTTTCGCTGACACCTTGTCCCACCGGTCATCGACGTAGTCCCGTGCGTGCTGGAACCAGCTCACGGAGAGTGCGGCACGGACCATGGACTCGGGAAGGCCGGTCTCGACGTCGAATGCCTCGCCTCGCCGGGCGGCCTGGATGAGTTCCGCCTTGAAGCTGTCGGCCAGTTCCCGAGTGGTGAACGGTCGCGACTGAACTTTCCCGCCTATTACCCAGCGCAAGACGTACGGCCGTTGCCTGCCTCTCCTTACTGTGACGTTCCAGAATCGGACGTCGTAACTCTTGTTCACGCAGCCCTCTCTTCAAGGCTGGAGAGCCAGTTCTCGAAGTCCACTCGTCGTATCCGAAGCTTGCGGTTCGGCAGGACGGTGCAGGGCGGCGTCTTGCCGAGGGCGCGCCAGCGTTGCCACGTGCGCCGAGTGATGCCGAGCTCGTCGAGGATTTCGGGGACCGTGATCCAGGTGCTTGACCGCTTGGTCATGGGGGCTTCCACCTCAATCAGTGCGGACGTGATCGGTCGGGCAGAGGTCGCCGGCGGCGTGCTTGGTGGTCTGTGCGCCGGTGACGGTGCGTTAGGAGAG
>NZ_JBIQHY010000191.1:0-7838 GCF_044508335.1 Actinomadura sp. | reverse complement strand
CACCACCACCGACCCCGGCTGACCCGCCGGCACACCGACCGGACTCGGTCAGACGGACCTGAAGCGCCCCGCCGACACTCCCGCCGCGCCCGGCTCGCGAAGCGCCCGGCTCGCGAAGCGCCCGGCTCGCGAAGCGCCCGCGCGTCCGATGTCGGCCATCGCGAGACCGTCTGCGATCGAAATGTCAGAACGGCCGTTCCGCTGAGAATTCCGTGCCGTGATCTGCATCTCTACGGGAACCTGACGCACCCGAAGGCCCTCAGATTTTTGGACAGAAACTCCGAAAGCAGACAAGTTCCCGCCCGCCCGTTTGGGCAGGCACGGCAGCCGCGACGCAAACGACACCCGAGTTACGGACCGTGCAGTATGTCCGAAACCTTGCTAATTGTGACCTAAAGAAAGGCGAGTGTGCTCCGGCCGCGACCTTCCTCATGCGCGATGACCCTGGAAGATCCGCGATTAGCGTCCCATAATGGGGCCGGAATTAGGGACACGGGCGACCGCGGCAGATCGGGAAGGTGCACCGACATGGATCCCGCGCTGGCAGGGCTCGCCGGTGCGGTCGCGGCGGCCCTCGTCGAGGCCATGACGACCGATTTCTGGGGCACGGCGCGGACGCGGCTCGCACAGATCGTCGGCCGCGGCGCGCGGTCCGCCGAGTCGGAGCTGACCCGCGAACTCGAGGAGTCGGCGGGCAGGGTCGCCCGGAGCCGCCCGCCCGAACGGGCCGCCGCGGCGGCCGAGCAGGCGCGCTGGACGGCCCTGCTGACGGCCTTCCTCGCCGAGCACACGGACGCTTCGACCGAACTCCAGGACTTCGTCCAACACGTCCGAGAGTTATTGCCGGACGCGGACGGAGTCAACGTCGTGCAGAACATCACCACCGGGCGGAACGCATTCATCGCGGGCCGCGACCAGCACATATCCCTGACCCTGGACGACGATGGGTGAGGAGCTGGAACGCCCGGCTCCCACCCAGCAGGTGTGGGCGAGACGCGACGCGTTCGTCGCGGCCCGAGACATCTACGTCACCGCCGTGCTGGGCGGCGGCGCATCGCAGCCATCGCCCGCCGCCGGAAGCGCCGTGAAACGCGAGCGGCCCGTCTTCGTCCAGTACACGAACCCGGAAATCATGGCGTGCTACGGCGTCGACGTCGGCGAAAGGCACGCGGCGCTCACGCTGACCCAGGCCCTGGACGCCACGCGGCTGGCCCTGCTGCTGACCGAGCGGCATCTGCTCATCCCCGCGTCCTACATTTTCGAGATCCCCTGGTACCCGATTTTCCTCGGGTGCATCGAGCCGCTGGTGCGGGCGGCCGCGCTCCGCTACGTCGCCCCGGTCCCCGACCTCGCCGACTACCGGGAAATGAAGGTCCACGAGTACCGGCGGGACCGGCACAACCCCTACCGTCACGCCGGGTTGCGGGGAATCTGCGCCAGTCCCGATTTCCTCTGGGCTCCTCGGCACGGCGGCGGAACGGCCGCCGGGATCGGCGAACTGTGGCGCGCTGCTCTGCAGCCCGGCGGAGAACTGCACCGCGTCGCGCGCGGGACCGCACGCAGATGGCACCGGCCACGGGGGCGCACCGAACGGCTGCTCGCACGGACCCCCGAACGGCTGGAAGGCCAGGCGTTCATCGCGCGGTTCGTGGAACCCACCCTGCCCGTGCCCCTTTCACCCGCCGAACGAACTTCGCTCGCCTTCTTCCTTTCCCGCGCCTACCTGCGCAGCTACCTCCTCGACCTGGACGCCGCCATCCTCGCGGACCTGCCCGCGGGCGACCTGACCTGCGGTCTCAGCCGCAGGTCAGCGGGTATGGACGGCAGGCTCCCGTCGGCGCGGCGCCTCGACACGGTGCTGCACTGGCTCGGCATCGCGGAATTCGTCCACCGCATCGCCGAGTGGAACGAGCTGCTGCGGCTGCGCTCCCTGCCCTCGTTCGGGCTCGTCATCGACCGGGCCTTCGACGAGACCTCACTCGACGCGCTGCGGATCGCCGTCCTGGCGGTACGCCGATCACGCGGATTCCGGCCCGCCCGCACCTATGCCGAGGCGAAGTCGAATGTGCAGGCCGTGGCCGGCACCATGGCCGATTTCACACTCAATGGCAGAACGACCTGGAGAGACGATCGATGACCATATCCATATACTGCTCCGGCTCCATCATGAAGGGCGCCTCGGACGAGAAGAAACTCTGCTGGTCCGATATCGAGCGGCTGGAGGTCACCAAAGGCGCCGCACCTCACGAAGTCGTCTTCCTGAACCCGGACGACCCCATCACCGACCCGTCCAACACGCTCGGGCAGTTCGGCCGCGACATGTACCAGGTGATGGTCGCCACAGCGGTCGTCGTGGACGCCCGGGAACGGCGCGGCATCGGCATCGGGGTGGAGATGTCGGCCGCCGCCCTCCTCGGCACCCCGATCATCGTCGTCGCCCCGCGCAACTCCAAGTACCGGGCGGACGAGCTGGAATACCGGGGCGTCCTCGTCCGCGACTACGTCCACCCGCACGTGGCCGCGCTGGCCTCCGCGGTCGTCGACGATTTCGTGGCCGCCGGGGAGATGCTGCCGGAGCTGGCGCCGCAGAAAGCCCGCGATGTCCACCACATGCCCCGATGGCTTGAGGAGGCCATCACGGAATACCGCGACAACGTCCTGCCGGGCGATCCGCCCATGCTGGCCGCCCTCGAACACCTGCGTGAGCCTTCCATGGCCAGAGGACGCTGACAGTTGAACACCGAGCTGGAACGGAGCAGCGCGGAACTCGTCAGGGACGACCCACGGCTCTATCTCGTCCACAACGACGCCCTTGAGGAACTGCTCTTCGACCGCAACCTCATGGGGACCGGATTCCGCGCGGCCTGCCTCCGTTCCAGCCGGTGTTTCATCGCCCATCTGGCCGACGAGTACCGGCCCGGGCAGACCGCCGAACTGGTGATTCTGAGCAAGGGGCTCATCTACCAGCTCGCGGAAGCCGTCTCGGCCGAGACGGGCCACAACCTGCCCATCAACCTGATCGCCACCTCGCGGACGTCGGTCGCTCATGACACCGCCCGCATCGAGGTCCCGTACTGCTGCTTCGAGGCGCCGGCCGAGACCCTGCTCATCGGCGACACCGTCGCCTCCGGCGAGACGATCATCACCGCGCTGCGGCACTTCCTGGCCGTCCACCCGCTCCGGCGGGTCTTCGTCATCTCCTACGCGGGCACACTCGTGGGCGCCACCAGAATCGCCGAGTTCTGCGCGAACCGGGGCATCGAGGCGACGTTCCTGTACGGCCTCGCGGCGTTCGGCCTGGGCGGCAACGGATTCGACCTGTCGTTCCTGCATCCCGACACGCTCACGCCGGCCCGCTACGTGGACCGGGCCCGCGAGCAGTTCTCCGGGCGCCCGGTGTCGGCGGTCGGGTGGGACTTCGGCTCCCAGGCCATGGCCCCGCGCAAGTACCGGCATCTGTCCTGGGTGGAATCGGAAGTGTGGGGCCTCACCGGCGAGGACTGCTTCAAGGTCGCCGAAGCACCCGATGACTGGTCAGACCTCGCACACGAACGAGCCGCCTACGAGCACGCCCTTCACCATCTCCGCATCCGAATGGACTCGTGAGCACCTGCACGTCCACATACGGACGTCACCAGGGCGTCGAGGGCGTCCCGCATCGCGCGGGTCAGCCGTCCGGCGTGCCGCGTCGGCGCACCAGCGGGAGGTACACCTCGTCGACGATCTCGACGAGCACCTCGTCAGGCGCGGTGGGGACGCCGCGCACCACGAACTCGTTGCGGAGCAGGACGATCGCCACGGTCGCGACGCGGGGGTGGAGTGCCTCCGGGGCGGCCTCCCCTCGCGCCACGGCGCGTCCGAGGATGGTCAGCCAGGGCGCGGCCACGGCGTCGGCCGACTGGTCCGGTAGCTGCGCCAGGAGTTCCGGCGCCCCGCCCGCCGCCGCGAGCAGATCGCGCAGGATCGCGCCGAGCGGCGAACTCCAGTGGCGGTTCGCCCGGCGGAGCTGCTCAAGGACGTCGTCGCGCAGATTGCCGGTGTCGGGCGGCTGGACGGTCCTGGCCAGCCGCCGGTAGGCGGCGATGCCGAGGGCCAGCCGGTTCGGCCAGCGGCGGTAGATCGCGTTCTTGTTGGTGCGGGCGCGCTCGGCGACCCGGTCCATGGTCAGCCCCGAGAACCCGGACTCGGTGAGCTCCGCGGCGGCCGCGTCGAGGATCGCCTCCTCCAGGACGGCGCCGCGGCGCCGCGTCTGCCCGCCACCTGGTCGCCTCTCCGGATCGCCCGCCATGCCCTCGTCCCCGTGTCCGGTACCGCCCGTTCCTCGCCAAGGTTGGCGGCGCCGCCGCACAGGACGCAACTAGGGTACGATCCGTACCCTAGTTGGAAGAGAGGACCCTCCATGCGAGCCAAGGGCATCACCTACGACACCGGCTTCGTCCGCGACGGGCGGAACTCCCGCGAGCACTTCGACCCGGCGCTGGCCGAGCGCGAACTCCGCATCATCCGGGACGACCTGCACTGCAACGCCGTCCGCGTCAGCGGCGGCGACCCCGACCGGCTGGAACTGGCCGCGACGCTGGCCGCCGACCTGGGCCTCGAGGTCTGGTTCTCGCCCTATCCCCTGGAGCTGACCGGCGAGGAGATGCTGGCGCTCTTCGCCGACTGCGCCGAACGCGCCGAGCGGCTCCGGCGGCGGGGCGCGGAGGTCGTGTTCGTGACGGGCGCGGAACTGAGCCTGATGAACAAGGGCTTCCTCCCCGGCGAGTCCCTGGCCGAACGGGTCGGCCTGCTGAGCCGGCCGGAGCGCCCGCGCGGCCTGATCACCGAGGCCGGTCGCCGCGTGAACGCCTTCCTCGGCGACGCCGTGAAGCTCGTCCGGGAACGCTTCGGCGGCCGGATCACCTACGCGGCAGTCCAGCTCGACAACGTGGACTGGACGCTCTTCGACATCGTCTCCATGGACCTCTACCGGTCGGCCGGCATCGCCGACCGGTTCCGCGAAGGCGTCCGCACGCTCGTCGCGCAGGGCAAGCCGGTCGCGATCACCGAGTTCGGCTCCGCCTGCTTCCGCGGCGCGGGCGACATGGGCGCACGCGGCCTGGAGATCGTCGAGTACGACGAGGACACCGGCGCGCCCGTCCGGCTGAACGGCGAGTACGCCCGCGACGAAGCCGGCCAGGCCGCCTACCTGAGCGAAGTCCTGGACGTCTTCGAAGCCGAAGGCGTCGACAGCGCGTTCGTGTTCATCTTCGCCCTCTACGACCACCCGCACCGCCCCGGCGGAGATCCGCGCCACGACCTGGACCTGGCGAGCTACGGCATCGTCAAGGTCCTCGAAAACGGCCGCGGCGCCACCTACCCCGACATGCCCTGGGAACCGAAGGCCGCCTTCTTCGCCGTCGCCGACCACTACCGCTGACCCGTTGCATTGGTCAAAGGGCGAACGGCTTCCCGGGCAAGCTGCACCTTGCGGCGTGACGGCACCCTGGTGATTCCTGATGTCGGCTTTGGCATCCGACGATGCGGGTGAAGTCATCTGAGCGGTAGCAGGCGCCGTTGTCGGTGCCGACGCGGTGGATGTGGGTGATGCCGTGGGCGGCGAGCCGGATTGTTAGCCGCGCCGGTGATGCCGCCGCGGTGGCGTCCTTCTCGTCGGCGGGCGCCTCGGCGTGGGCCGGTTGGGAGGAGCCGTCGATGATGGAGTGCAGGTATACGAAGTCGAGCTTCGCTCCTGCCGATTTCGCTCGGCATACGGTCTTGGCCTGCTCTGAGTCGCGACCGTGGACACTCAGTGAGGTCGGCTGCCCGTAACGCCCCGTGTGGCGCGGCAACGCGGTGACGCGGCGGCACGGCCGCGCGGTGGCGCGGTGTGGACAGCGTGCGCATGCGGAGTGAGGGTTCATCGGGTGATCGGGGTGGTACCGGTCGCCGCGAGGGACAGGTCCCAGAGTCGCGCGGCGGAGTCAGGTGCGGTGGCGTAGGCGCGGACGCCTCCGTCATCCCATGGGCTGCTCGGGGACGGAGATGCGTGCGACGTCGCAGTCCTCCAGGTAGAGCCCGCCGCGGCCGTTGAGGAGGGGCGAGGTGGCTGCCGGAGTGGCCATGGCGCCCGCGACGGCCATCAGGATGCCGAGCCGGTCGAGCCGGTCGCTGATCTGTTCGGCGGCAGCGCGCACACCGCCTGGTACCGGCACATCATCCTGGCCATGATCGCCTACGCGCACCTGGCCTTCCTGGCCGCCGGTCCACCTCCAGACCCAGGCCCTGACGGCAACCGCGACGGCAACGGCAACGGCGAGGCAGACGAGCTCGCCGCACAGGGGCCCGCCCAGCAGGGACGATCGATCGCATTCCAACAGCGCGGACGGGACGAACCCGACGATCTGGTCCCGCTCATCTCAACGAGATCCGCCGCCTGCACGCCTACTTCCGCCAGCCCCGCACCCACCCAGACACCGAATCCACTGGTCACGCTGGCGACGCCGCCACCAAGCACGCGCCCGCCGCTGCCACTACCAACGACAACAACGCGGAGGACAGCCCTGCCGTCGCCCAGGCATTCGATGCCACGCATTCCGGGGCCGCCACTTCTGGATGACGAGCAGACCTTGTCCGCCCACACTCGGTGCGGGCAGACGGCCACCGTCTTTGGCCGGGGTACCCGGATGTCGTTCTCAGCGACGGCCTGAGGGGTCTGAAGTGTCAGGGGCGAAGGTGGTGAGCCGAGAACCTGGGAGCGGCGCAACCGGGAGGGAATTGCGGGTGCCTGCCGGACGTGGTTCGTCCCAGGTGTGTTCGTGGAATCGTGGTGGGGGCGGCGCTGCGTACGGGGCCGCCCCTCCAAAGTCAAGGGCGCCTTCGGCGTCGCTTCGCGATGGGACTTCGTCCCACCCTTGACTTCGGAGCCTCTGCGGCCCCTGAGTGCAGCTTTCGTCGGGCAGGCTCCGCCTGCCCTCTGCCCGACGCGCCGCCCCCACCCCAGCCAGAAACACAGACACACAATCCGCGGGGCGGTGAACTCGAAATGCCCGAAATGAGCCTTTTTCTTATCGGGCAGTTTTTGATCAAGAGTAGCTAAAAAGAATCATGGTTGAATTTCGCCTTGAAAGCGCGAAACGACGCCCGGCCGGATATCATGGATGCATGAGTTCAATCGCGGTCGACCTTGACGCCGCGTCCACCACGGAATTGGTGAACGCGGCATCGGCGATCGCCGCCGAACTCGCCTCCCGCTCCGCCCCCGAATCGGCGGCGGCGTGCATGGAGCTCACCGAGGCCCTGGCCGCCGCCGGTGATCTGCAGGAGGCGGCTCTGGCCGGGTTCGTCGGCGTGGTCGACGGCGCCAGGGAGGTGCAGCGGTGGGGTTTCCCCTCCACACGTTCCTGGCTGCGGTCCCGGCTGGGCATGCGCGAAGCCCGCGCCAAGGAGCGGTTCACCCTGGCCCGCCAGCGCCCCCGCCTGGCGGAGGTGTCGCAGCGGTGGGCCGCCGGTGAACTGTCGGCCGGATACGCCGCCACCATCGCCGAAGCCACCGCCCGCCTTGACGATGACGACTGCGGCGCCGCTGAGAGCATGCTGCTGGGCATGGTCGACCAGGGCTTTTCGGCCGGGAAGGTCGCCGGCTTCGGCAAGCGGATCCGCGAGGTGATCGCCGAACGCGACGGGCGCGAGCAAGCCCCGGCAGACGTGGCGCGCGGGTATGAGCGGTCGTGGATCGACTCGACCCGGTCGTTGGACGGCGGCCGCTACATCAAGGGCTGGCTGAACGCCGAGGACGCCGCGATCTGGGACGGCACCCTGGGGCCTTTGGCCAAGCCCGCCGGAACCGACGACCACCG
>NZ_JBIQHY010000190.1:2996-7864 GCF_044508335.1 Actinomadura sp. | reverse complement strand
CGATCCGTAGGAGATGCCCTGCGGGCCGGCCACCTCGCGGCGTCCTGCATCCCGTCTGGGCTTGCCTATCCAGAGTACCCCGGCTCGAAGCAAGCTGCGAACCGTTTTCCTCTGTCGGCTTCCCCCGGGGCCGGCCGCCTCGTTCGGCGTCCCGCATCCCCTTGGGGCACGACAGAGATTAGGCAGCCCCGGAGGGCCCGTCAAATCAGCGCTGCCCGCGCATCCGGGCGCGGAGACCGCCGGCCGCCCCCGGGTGTCCGCTTCGTCCAACACCGACGGCAAAGGCAAGCCGCCGCCCAAAATTCCACCCCGAACGTCGAAGCCGCAGGTCAGGACCGCCTTTCCGGGTCGGCATCAGTGCGGCGTCAGCGGTCTGTCAGCGTCCGGACGCCGATGTACGCGGCATGTCAGCGCCTTCCCGCACGGTGGTGACCGTCACAGATGACGCAGATGCGAAAGGCGAGATCGATGGACGAAGTGATCCGCGCGGAGGGGCTGCGGAAAAGGTTCGGTGAGACCAGGGCCTTGGACGGCGTGGACATCACCGCGCGGCGCGGCACGGTGCTCGGGGTGCTGGGTCCGAACGGGGCCGGCAAGACGACCGCGGTGCGGGTGCTGGCGACGCTGCTCAAGCCGGACGCGGGCCGGGCCGAGGTGGCCGGCTACGACGTGGTCAAGGACTCGGCGCGCGTCCGGGCGAAGATCGGGTTGACGGGGCAGTACGCGTCGGTGGACGAGGAGCTCACCGGCACCGAGAACCTCGTGATGATCGCCCGCCTGCTGGACTTCAGCCGCAGGGAGGCGAAGGCCAGGGCCCGGCAGCTGCTCGACCGGTTCCGCCTCACCGACGCCGCGTCCCGCGCCGTCAAGACGTACTCGGGCGGCATGCGCCGGCGGCTGGACCTGGCGGCGAGCCTGATCAATCGGCCGGAGGTCATCTACCTGGACGAGCCGACGACCGGGCTGGACCCGCGGGCCCGCAACGAGGTGTGGGACACGGTCCGGGAGGTCGTCGCCGACGGCGCCACGGTGCTGCTGACGACGCAGTACCTGGAGGAGGCCGACGCGCTCGCCGACCGGATCGCGGTGTTCGACCACGGCCGCGTCATCGCCGAGGGCACGTCCGACGACCTGAAGGGGCAGATCGGGCAGCAGACCCTGGTGGTGCGCGCGACGGAGCCGCACCGCACCGCCCAGCTCACCGCGATCGTCGCCGAACTCACCGGCGAGCGGCCGGAGGTGCAGGACGCGACCGGGGTCGTCACGGCCGCGGTGAACGACCCGAAGCTCCTGTCGGCGCTGGTCCGGCGGCTGGACGACGCGTCCATCACGGCGGCGGAGCTGGCGCTGCGGCTGCCGAGCCTGGACGAGGTGTTCCTCACGCTGACGGGCCACCTCGCCGAAGAAGCACAGTCCGAACTCGTCCCCGAGGGGAGCATGGCATGACCACGATGACCGTCGACGTCCGCCCGGCGGCGGCCGAGCCGCCCGCGCGGATCAGCCCGCGCCGCACGCTCCGGCACGGCCTGACGCTGGCGTGGCGCAATGTCGCCCAGCTGAAGCACTCGCCGGAGAAGCTGCTGGACACGACGCTGATGCCGATCGTGTTCCTGATCCTGTTCCTGTACGTGTTCGGCGGCGCGGTCGCCGGCGACACGCACTCCTACCTGCAGAAGCTGCTTCCGGGGCTCGTCGCGCAGATGGCGATGTTCGCGACGATGGGGCTCGGGACGGCGCTGAACGAGGACATCCACCGGGGCGTGTTCGACCGGTTCCGCAGCCTGCCGATCGCGCGTTCGGCGCCGCTCATCGGGACGGTCCTCGGGGACACGGTCCGGTTCATCACCGTGATGACGATGCTCGTCGGGTTCGGTTCGATCCTCGGCTTCCGGTTCCACACCGATCCGCTGTCGGTGCTGGCGGCGTTCGGGGTGGCGTACGTGTTCTACCTCGCGATGTCGTGGGTCTCCGTCCTGGTGGGGCTGCTCGCGCCGTCGCCGGAGACGGTGCAGGGGCTCGCGTTCCTGTGGGTGATGCCGCTGACGTTCGGCAGCAGCATCCTCGTCCCGGACACGTCCACGATGCCGGGCTGGCTGGAGGCGTGGACGAAGGTCAACCCGGTCACGCACCTGGCGGAGGCGGTGCGGGCGCTGACGGTCGGCGGCCCGGTCGGCGACCACGTCTGGTACACGTTCGCCTGGGCCGCGGGCATCATCGCGGTCACGTTCCCCCTGGCGATGCGCATGTACTCCCGCCGCACCTGAGACGATCCCGCGCAGCGGACGCGCCGTTCCCCGGCCGGGGAACGGCGCGTCCGCTGCTTTCGGAAGCCGGTCGCGCTCCTCGGGCGGCGCGGGCGCCTTCCGCGATCGGACGGCCGCCGCCGCGGGCGGAGGTCAGATGGAGGTGACCAGGTCGACGCCCAGCTCGAAGATCTCCTCGCGCGTGACCGAGCGGCCGCGCTCGTAGGCGGCGGTGAACGCGTCGCCGCCCAGTGCCCGTTTCGCGGTGGACAGCGTCCGGGTCACGTCGTAGGACGCCGAGTCCGGGTAGCCGTGCAGGTTGTGGGCGGTGCCGAGCAGTTCGGCGGCGCGGACGTGGTCGCCGCGCGCGGCGGCGTAGGCGGCGAGGCCCTCGATGAGGGTCGCCACGGTCGGGTTGCCCATGAGCGCGTCGCCCCCCAGGTTGCGGAACGCCGCGAGGTGCCAGCGCCGCGCCGCCTCCAGGTCGCCGTCCTCTTCGGCGAGGCAGCCGAGGCGGCTGTAGGTGCGGCGGGCGGACTGGACGACGTCGGGCCGGTGCTCGCGGTGCTCGATCCACTTGTAGGCGCGGTCCGCGTGGCCGCGTGCGGTCTCCCGGTCGCCCTCCTGGAGCGACAGCTCGCACAGCAAGAGGGAGGCGGCCGCGGCGTCGGCGAACTCGCCGATCCGTTCCGTCTGCGCCATGGCGCGTTCGAGGTCCTCGCGGGCGCGGGCGACATCGCCGAGCCGGGCCCGCGCGAGGCCGAGCTGGGTGAGGATCGCCGCGCCCTGCTCGTGGCTGACCCCGGTCGTGGCGTAGCCGTACGCCTCCTCGCCGAACCGGACGGCGTCGGCGAGCTCTCCGCGCGCCAGCGCGACCTGCATCATCCCGCTCAGGGCGACGATCATCCCGAAGCGGTCGCCGAGCTCCCGGAACCGGGCGTAGCCGTCGGCGGCCTCCGTCGCGGCCTCGTCGATGTCCCCGACGTTGATCCCCATGTGCGCCTGGAGGACGCGGGCGACGGCCCGGACCCACGGGTCGGGGTGCTCCCTGATGCCGCTCAGCCGCTCCCGCACCTCGTGGATGTCCCCGGTGAAGATGGCGGACGCCGGGCGGGCCAGGGCGAGGACGGGGTGCATCGGCGACTCGGGCACGACGGCGAGGATGTCGTCCATCATCGCCCGCAGCGACTCGGGCGTCGGCCCGGACTCCCTCTTCATCTCGCTGACGAGGCCGGCCGAGATGGTGCAGAGGGCGTACTCCTCCTCCAGGCCGGCGGGCGGGGCGCCGCCGGCCATCTCGCGGATGGCGACCGCCCAGCCGCCCCCCTCGACCTCCAGGTCGCGCAGCGTGTAGTACCACACCAGCGCCGCGATGAGCCGCAGCCCCATCCGGACGTCGCCGGTCTCGGTCAGGTGCCGGAACGCGACCGTGATGTTGTCGCGCTCGGCGGCGACACGTTCGACCCAGCGCAGCTGGTCGCGGCGGCGCAGCTCCGGTTCGGCGCGCTCGGCGAGCCCGACGAGGTAGGCGGCGTGAGCGTCGCGGACGCGCCGCTCCTCGCCGGCCTGGGCGAGCCGCTCCGCCGCGTACACGCGGACGGTCTCCAGCAGCCGGTAGCGGACGTCGGCGTCACCGTCGACCATCACCAGCGACTTGTCGATCAGCGCGGCGATCACGTCGATGACGTCGTGGGACTCGTCCCCGTCGAGCCCGCACACGTGGACGGCGGCCTCGGGCGTGGCGCCGCCCGCGAACACCGACAGCCGGCGCAGCACGGTGCGCTCCACGTCGTCCAGCAGGTCCCAGCTCCAGTCGACGACGGCGCGCAGCGTGCGGTGCCGGGGCAGCGCGGTGCGGCTGCCGCCGGTCAGCAGCCGGAACCGGTCGCCGAGCCGCGCCGCGACCTGGCCGGGGGTGAGGGAGCGCAGCCGGGCGGCGGCCAGTTCGATGGCGAGCGGGATGCCGTCGAGCGCCCGGCAGATCGCGACGACGTCGGCGACGGTGCCGGCGTCCACGGCGAAGCCGGGGCGGACGGCGGCCGCCCGGTCGGCGAACAGCCGTACCGACGCGTAGCCGAGGGCGTCGGCCGGGTCGGCGACGTCCTCGTCCGGCAGCGGCAGCGACGGGACGGGGCACAGCGACTCGCCGGTGATGCCGAGCGGCTCGCGGCTCGTCGCGAGGATCCGGACGCCGGGCGCCTGCGCGAGGACGTGGTCGACGAGCCGCGCGACGGCGTCGATGAGGTGCTCGCAGTTGTCCAGGACGACGATCATGCGCTTGGCGGCGAGGAAGTCGATCAGCCGTTCCATTGGCCGCACGCCCACGCGCGTCTCGCCCGGCCGGACGGTCTCGGGGACGCCCAGCGCGGACAGCACGGCCTGCACGGCGTCGCCCGGTTCGGTGACCGGGGCGAGCGGGACGAACCAGACGCCGTCCGGCATCTCCTCGACGAGCGCGGCGGCGCTCTCCCCGGCCAGCCGCGTCTTCCCGGCGCCGCCGGGCCCGGTGAGGGTGACGAGCCGGGTCTCGCGGAGCAGCTTGCCGACCCGCCGCGACTCCTCCTCCCGGCCGACGAAGCTGGTGAGCTGCGCGGGCAGGTTGGTGCGCGGCACGGGCGGCGCCTC
>NZ_JBIQHY010000190.1:1832-2896 GCF_044508335.1 Actinomadura sp. | reverse complement strand
CAGGTGCGGGGCTCTCCCCCCGCAGGATGGACAGGTGGACGGCGGCCAGCTCCGGGGACGGGTCGACGCCGAGCCGGTCGGACAGGGCGCGCCGCGTCTCCTCGTACACCTCCAGTGCCTCGGCCTGCCGCCCCGCCGCGCACAGCGCCCGCATGAGGTGCCCGCGCAGCCGTTCGCGCAGCGGGTGCGCGGCGGCGAGCGGCTCCAGCTCGGCGACCGGCGGGACGGGCCGCCCGAGGGCGATCTCCGCGTCGACGCGGTCCTCGACGGCGGCGAGCCGCAGCTCCTCCAGCCGGGCGGAGATCCCGTACGCGAAGTCGGCGTCGGCGACGTCGGCGAGCGCGGGGCCGCGCCAGAGCTCGAGCGCCGCCCGCAGCCCGTCGGCGCGCCGCGCCGGGTCGTCCTCGGCGCGGGCCGCCGCCACGCCCCGCTCGAACGCGACCGCGTCGACCTCGGCCGGGTCGATGCCGAGCCGGTACCCGCCCGGCCCGTGCCCGACGACGTCCCGCCCGGCGACGCCGCGCAGCCGGGATACGAGCGCCTGCAGCGCGTTGCCGCCTCCCGCGGGCGGCGCCCCCTCCCACAGGTCGTCCAGCAGCCGCTCGGCCGACACGGGCCGCCCCGCCTCGGCCGCGAGCCGGACGAGCAGGGCGCGCAGCCGCCGGCCGCCGACCTCGACGGGCCGCCCGGCCTCGTCCCGCACTTCGAGCGGGCCCAGGATGCCAATGCGCACGACTCCCCTTCCCCGGAGTCGATTCTCTCCCATGTGTGGACCACGTGGGTCGGGTACGTGTCCGATATGCCTAGAGCACAGATCAAGGATGAGAAGACTTACCAGAAGCTCCGCGACAAGGGCGAGAGCAAGGAGAAGGCCGCGCGCATCGCGAACGCGTCCGCGAACCGCGGCAAGGGGAACGTCGGCCGCAAGGGCGGCAAGAACCCCTCCTACGACGACTGGACGAAGGACGAGCTGCTGAAGCGCGCCCGCGAGATCGGCATCGAGGGCCGCTCCTCGATGACCAAGTCGGAGCTGGTCAAGGCGCTGCGCGACCACTAGACGGAAC
>NZ_JBIQHY010000190.1:0-1732 GCF_044508335.1 Actinomadura sp. | reverse complement strand
GTACGCGGACGGCGAGGACCGCCCGCTCGGCTCCTACCTCGCCACCCTCGGCGTGTACGCGGTCACGGCCGGGGCGCTGGCGCTGCTCGGCCGCAGGCTGCGCGACCGGCCGCCGGCGGTCGGCTTCGCCGACCTGGCGCTGATGACGGTCACGACGCACAAGCTGGCCCGGCTGATCGCCAAGGACCCGGTGACGAGCCCGCTGCGCGCCCCGTTCACCCGGTACTCCGGGACGTCCGGTCCCGCGGAACTCGCCGAGGAGGCGCGCGGGAGGGGCGTCCGGCACGCCGTCGGCGAACTGGTCACGTGCCCGTTCTGCACCGCGCAGTGGGTCGCGACGGCGTACGCGGCGGGCTTGGTGTTCGCCCCGCAGGCGACCCGCCTGGCCGGCGCCACGATGACGGCGGTCGCCGGCTCGGACTGGCTGCAACTCGCCTACGCGCGCCTCCAGCAGTCAGCCGAGGGCTGAGCCCCCAACGCCCGCCTTCTTTACGTTTGTCCCAGCTAGGAGGGGTACGGCCACCCCATGGAGCTGGCATTCCTCAAGACGCTGTATCAACGTCCGGGCCCGTACGCGTCGGTGTACGCCGACCTGACCCGGACCACCGAGGACGCGGCCAAGGCCGTGGAGCTGCGGTGGCGGGCGCTGCGCGCGGACCTGGAGGACCAGAACGCCCCGGAGGACACCCTGCGCGCGCTGGACCGGGTCATCGACGAGGAGATCGCGGAGCGCCGCTCGGAGGGCATCGTGGTCTTCGCCGCGGACGGCGAGGTGCTGTACCGCGAGCGGCTGCCCCGCCCGCCGCAGAACCCGCGCGCCACGTTCGGCCCGCTCCCGGACGTCCTGCCGTACCTGGCCGAGCGAGGTGAGAAGATCCCCCACCTGACGGCCGTCGTCGACCGCCGCGGCGGCGCGATCGACTGCGTGACGGCGAAGGACGAGCACTGGCACATCGACGTGGAGGGGGACGAGGAGTACCCCATCCGCAAGACGAAGGCCGGCGACTGGAACCAGTCGCGGTTCCAGCGCGCGGCGGAGAACACCTGGAAGATCAACGCGAAGAAGGTGGCGCACGAGATCGACCGCGCCGCCGACCGCTGCGGCGCGGAGGCCATCGTGATCGCCGGCGACACGCGCGTCCGGAACGCCGTCCTGGAGGAGATCTCGGAGAACGTCCTGGAGCACACCGTCGAGGCCGACAAGAACACCGACATCGACGACCCGGACCTGGACGCGGAGCTGCGCCGCCTCCTGAGGCTGAAGACGTACGAGCGCGTCATGACGGTCGCGGAGCGTTTCGACCGGGAGCTCGCGAACGGGGACCGAGCGGTGGCGGGCCTGCCGGAGACCTCGACGGCTCTGCGCCACGGCCAGGTGGAGACGCTGCTCCTCCCGGACGACCTGGACTCTGACGCCCGCCTGTGGATCGGCCCGGAGCCCGTGCAGGTCGCCGCGACCGCGGAGGAACTCCGCGAGGAGTTCGGCGTCACCGATCCCGAGCAGGAACGGGCGGACGCCGCTCTCGTGAGGGCCGCCGTCGCGACGGACAGCGAGCTGGTGGTCCTGCCGTCGGACGACGGGACGAGCACCCCCGTGGGAGCCGTCCTCCGCTTCAGCACGGTCCCCGCGCAATAGAAAAGGAGCGGCGATCGGCTCAGCCGACGCACCACTCCGCTGTGGAGCTATGGGGATTCGAACCCCAGACCTCCTCCATGCCATGGAGGCGCGCTA
>NZ_JBIQHY010000189.1:0-7896 GCF_044508335.1 Actinomadura sp. | reverse complement strand
TACCAGGCACCGAGTCTGCCAGCGGCGGCCGACCCGGTAGCTCCCATTAGGCGATGAGGCGGAGGCCGGGGGTGGCGAGGGTGATCGGGCCGTCGTAGGACTGGCGGGCTTCGTTCAGGGCCGCCGCTGTGTCGGCCCAGGGGCGTAGATGGGTGAGGACGAGGTGGCCGGCGGCGGCCTGTTTCGCCACGTCGCCTGCTTGGGCCGGGGTGAGGTGGGTTTCGGCGGCGCCGGGGGTCTGGACGGACGCCGCCGCTTCGCAGAGGAAGATGTCGGCGTCGCGGGCCGACTCCAGGAGTTCGGAGCATTCGCCGGTGTCGCCGGAGTAGGTGAGGGTGCGGCCGCCGGCCGTCACGCGGACGGCCAGTGCGGGCACCGAGTGGCGGACCGGGGCCGTCTCGATCGTGAACGGGCCCAGCGTGCAGAGGGCCGGGGCGCGCCAGTCGAAGGCGTACTCGTAGCCGGGCGGTGCGGTCTCCTCGGCCGGGGCGATCACCGGGAGCCGGGGGGACGGGCCGCGGTGGTGCCGGATGTAGGCGAGGGGGACGAGGTCCGCGCAGTGGTCGCGGTGGCCGTGGCTGATGACCGCGGCGTCGATCGCGCGGGGGTCGGCGAAGCGCTGCAGGGGGCCGAGCGCGCCCGTGCCGGCGTCCAGCAGGAGCCGGAAGCCGTCGTGCTCCAGCAGGTAGCAGGAGCACGCGGCGTCCGGCCCCGGGACCGATCCGGCACAGCCGATGACGGTCAGGATCATGGCAGGACGCGGGCGACCAGGTCGGCGACCGCGCCGTCCGCGCAGGGGGCGACCACGATGTCGGCGGCGGTGCGCACCGTTTCGGCGCCGTCACCGACCGCGGCGCCCAGGCCGGCGGCCTGGATCATGTCGAGGTCGTTCGGGTTGTCGCCGATCGCCGCGATCTCGGTGAGCGCCACGCCGCGGGCGGCGGCCAGCTCGCGCAGCGCGGCGCCCTTCGTCGCGCCCGCCGGGAGCGCCTCCAGGTAGGTGCTCTCCGACCGGACGAGGGTGACGTCCGGGGCGTTCACCGACAGCGTCTCCTCGGCGGGGTCCATCAGCTCGGGCCGGTCGCAGATCATCATGACCTTGACGATGTCGTCGAACGGCAGGTCGCCCCACGCCTCGATGCGGGTGAGCGTGATGCCGTCCCGGTCGGCGTACTCCCGCAGTGCGGGCGAATCGGACACCACGTGGGCACGGCCGCCGCTGAACGCCACCGGCCACACGCCCTCGGGGAGGGAGTCGAACACCATCGTCAGCTTCGCCCACGCGGCCACGCCCAGGCACCGCCGGTACACGACGGCGCCGGTGCTCAGGTCGACCACGCGCGCCCCGTTGTAGAGGATCGCGGGGGTGGTGAGGCCGAGCGCCCGGTAGTACGGGAGCGCGGCGGCCTCACTGCGGCCGGTCGCGATGACGACGGTGCCGCCCGCGTCCATGAAGCGGCGCAGCGCGGCGAGGCTCGGTTCGACGATCTCCTTGTCGCGGCCGACGAGGGTGCCGTCCAGGTCGGTGACGATCCAGTCGACCGTGCGGACGCCGGTGGTGCTCATGCGCCCGCCACTGCGCGCATAACGGAGTTGCCGAGGTCGAAGCCGCCGACGTAGGCCAGGTAGCCGGGGGCCTCGTGGTCGGGGGCGCCGGGCTTCCCGCCGAGCGGCAGGTACGTCCCGCCGGCCTGCCGGACGAGCAGCAGCGCCGCGGTGACGTCCCAGGCGTTGATGGACGGGTCGTAGGCCACGTCGGTCCAGCCGGCGGCGACGTGCGCGAGGGTGAGCGCGGCGCTGCCGGGGCGGCGCAGCGTGGCGAACGCGTCGACCATCTGGCCGAAGCGGCGCAGCGCGCCGTCGCGGTCCGCGTCCAGCTCGCGGGCGTTCGGGTAGGACGTGGCGACGACCGCCGTCGCGTCGCGGGAGGCGCCCTTGCTCTCGATGCGCGTCCCGTTGCAGGTCGCGCCGGCGAGGGACGCGCTGAACATCTCGTCCCGCACCGGGTCGTACACGGCGCCCGCGACGACCTCGCCGCCGGCGACGGCGCCGATGGACACGCAGAAGAACGGCAGGCCGACCGCGAAGTTGGCGGTGCCGTCGATGGGGTCGACGTACCAGCGGAGGTCGCCGTCGGCCCCCTGCGCGCCGCCCTCCTCGCCGACGACGATGCTGCCCGGCGTCTCCTTGGCGAGCACCTCGCGGATGGTCTCCTCCGCCGCGCGGTCGTGCTCGGTGACGGGGTCGTGCATGTCGCGCTTGGTGTCGACCTCGGGACGCGACCGGAACGCCGTCCGCAGCCGGTCCCCCGTGGCGCGAGCGGCGAGCTCGGCGATTCCGGCCAGTTCCCGCGAGGCGGGGACATCGACGTTCATGCGTCTCCTTCTGTGGCGTTGGTGAGCAGTTCGAGCAGTCCGTGCCCGTCCTCGACGACGGCGTCCGGGCGGTTCCGGACCTCGTACGGGACGTCGTAGGTGCCCTTGGCGACCATGAGGATGTTGCCGCCGACGCCCGCGCGGTGCCCGCACACCACGTCCCGGTCGAAGTTGTCCCCGACGTACCACGCGTCCGCCGGCTCGACGCCGAGCGCGCGGGTCGCGATCCAGATCATCTCCGGGTTGGGTTTGCGGACGCCGACCTCGTCGCTGTAGACCTCCAGGGCCAGTTTCTCCGCCAGACCCGTCGCCGCTGTGTAGTCGCGGTGAACGGCGCCCGACAGCGAGTTGCTGACGACCCCGCACGGGATGCCGGACTCGGCCGCGGCGTCCAGCAGCTCGGGGATGCCGGGGCGGGTGCGGCGGTCCTGCCGCAGCTCCCCCATCCGCTTGCACAGCGGGGTCGCGTGCGCGACGACGAGCTGCCGGGCGGACGCGGGCCAGTCGGCGGCCACGTAGTCGCCCCAGAACGCGGCGTGCGTCATCTCGGGCGGCGCGTACGGGCGGGACATGGCGTCCTTCCAGCACCTGTCGGCCGCCACGCCCGCTTTGAGGTCGGTCTCGACGGCGGCGGCGTCGAGCTCGTGGCAGCCGGCGCGGGCGAGCGCCTCGTGCACCTCCTTCGCGACGACGGCCGTCCAGCCCTCCCGCCTGGACGTCTCGACCAGCACGCCGCCGAAGTCCAGCAGCAGCGCCCGCGGCCTGCGCAGCGGTGCGTTCACGAGACCGCCTTTCCGACGGGCGCGGCGGCGTCGTCCCAGGCGCCCATCCGGACGCCGTCCTCGGCGAACAGGTGCAGCCGCCGGGGCCGCGCCCAGCAGCGGAGCCGGTCGCCGGGCGCGGCCTCCGGGTCCTCGTGGGTGACGGCGAACATCTCGGTGTCGAGGACGCGCAGCTGCACGGTCCAGCTCGACCCGGTCGGCAGGACGGCCTCGACGACGGCCTCGTCCGACCAGACCGTGTCCGGCACGTCGTCCGGCGAGTGCGCCAGCTTCAGCGCCTCCGGCCGGACGCCCACGCAGCCCGGCGTCCCCACGGCGCGCTTCTCCACGTACCGCAGCAGCGACGCGGCGAGCCCGTCGGGCGCCGGGTCCCCCGTGTCGACGATGTTCATCGGCGGGCTGCCCACGAACTCGGCGACGAACCGGTTGCCCGGCCGCTCGTACATCTCCATCGGCGGCGCCACCTGCTGCAGCTCTCCCTCCGACATGACCGCGATGTGCGTGGCCATCGTCATGGCCTCCATCTGATCATGCGTGACGAACACGACGGTCGCACCCGTCTCGTCGTGGATGCGCTTCAGCTCGGTGCGCATCTCCAGGCGCAGCCGCGCGTCCAGGTTGGAGAGCGGCTCGTCCAGCAGCAGGACGTCGGGGTCGACGGCGAGCATGCGGGCGAGCGCGACGCGCTGCTGCTGGCCGCCCGACAGCTGGGACGGGTACCGGTCCATGCAGTCGGCGACGTGCACCTTCTCCAGCGCCTCCTTGGCGCGGGCCTTGCGCTTGTCGGCGGGGACCTTGCGCATCCGCAGCCCGAACTCGGTGTTGCCGCGGACGGTGAGGTGCGGCCAGAGCGCGTAGTTCTGGAAGACCAGGCCCATGTCGCGCTTCTCCGGGGGGACGTAGACTCCGCGTTCCACCGAGTCCAGTACCCGCTCCCCGACGGCGATCTCGCCGCGGGTCGGCTGCTCCAGCCCGGCGATCATGCGCAGGGTGGTCGTCTTGCCGCAGCCGGACGGGCCGAGCAGGCAGGTGAACGAGCCGTCCGGGATGGTGAGGTCCAGGTCCCGCACCGCCGGGCGCGTCCCGCCGGGGTAGGTCTTGACCACTCCGCTGAGGGTGATGGCCGGCATTGATCAACCTCCGATGCCCGAGGCCAGGCTGCTCTTGGTGAGCCGCTGGGCCAGGTAGGTCATGGTGAACGAGAGAAGGGCGATGATGAGCACGACGCCGTTGGCGAGCTGGGTGTAGCCGTACTCCACGAGCCCGATGGACAGCGTCGTCAGCAGCTGCGTCCCGGCCGTGGTCAGCATGATGACGATGCTGAGCTCCTTCAGCCCGGAGATGAACGGCAGCACCACGCCGGTGACGAGCGCACCCCGCTGGATCGGCATGATGATCCGCGTCATCCGCGTCCCCCAGCGGGCGCCGCTGATCTGCGCGGCCTCCTCCGGTTCCCGGCCGAGCTGCATCATCGCCGCTATCCCGGACCGGGACGAGTACGGCAGGTGCGTCACCACCATCACCAGGATGAGCAGCGTGATCGTCCCGTACAGCGCCGGGATCGGGCCGCGCTGGACGGCGAACAGCGACAGCGAGGCGGCGGCGAACGCGATGCCGGGCACCAGGTAGGGCAGGAACGACACCTGCCGCAGGAACGCCGACACCCGGCTGCCCGCGCCGCGCACCACGACGTAGCCGATGAGCAGCCCGACGAAGCCGCAGACGAGCGCGGCGAGCCCGACGATGCGGAGGCTGTTCCACGCCGCCTCCCACAGCTCGGTGCCGCGCAGCACGCCGTGCGGGAACCCGACCGCGCCTTCGAGGTCGGCGCCGAACCAGTACTTGAGCGTGAAGTTGTCGGCGCTGAAGACGCCCGGCGTCTTGGTGACCGTCGACAGCAGCAGCGTCAGGACGGGCACGATGACGCTCGCCGCGAAGACGCCCATGCCGAGGCCGAAGGCGGGCCAGCGCCAGCGGCGCAGGTCGCTGCGGCGGTCCATGGCGCCCTTGCCGCCGACCGTGACGAACCGGCGCTGCTCCCGGACGAGCCGGGTGTCGACGACCACGACGAGCACGCCGATCAGCACGATGACGCCGGCGAGCGTGGACGCGACGCCGGTGCTGCGGTCCCGGATGGCGTGGTAGAGGCCGGTGGACAGGACGTTGTAGTCGCTGGGCAGCCCGAGGATGTACGGGGTGCCGAACGTGCCGAGGACGCGGCCGAGGACGAGCAGCACCGCCGACGACAGCGCGGGCAGCATCAGCGGCAGCGTGATGCGGCGCACGACCGTCCGGCCGCCGGCGCCGAGGATGCGCGCCGAGTCCTCCAGCTGCGAGTCGATGCGGCGCAGCGCGTTGCCGAACAGCAGCAGGACGAACGGGTAGTAGTGCAGCCCGAGCGTGACGATGATGGGCAGCGGCCCGTAGGCGAGCCAGTCGGGGGTGTGGATCCCGGCGCCCTGGAGGTAGCCGACCTGGCCGCCGGAGCGCTCGTTCTTGAACAGCGACAGCCACGCCAGCGCGAACGTCCAGGACGGCAGCATGTACGGCACGACCAGCGCGCCGGCGAGGAACTTGCGCCCGGGGACGTTGGTGCGGGTCACGAGCCACGCCATGGAGCCGCCCACGACGAGGGCGAACACGATGACGCCGACGGCGACCGTGACGGTGTGGAGCAGCGGTTCCCAGAACAGCAGCTTGCTGACGGGCGAGCGGAACACCCGCCACAGGTAGTAGCCCGTCCACGAGCCGTACTCCTGGCCGGAGCGGGCCTCGTCGCCGTACTGGACGCGGGCCGCGTCCGAGATGACCGACACGAGCGGGGCGATGACGAGGTAGAGCAGGACGGCGCTCAGCGCGAGGCCGAGCAGCACGGTGGGGTCACGCAGGAGCACGCGTGCCCGGTACAGCACGCGCCGGCCGCGTGACGCCGGCCGTGCGGGGGCGGCGACCGCCATGGAAGGTTCCTCCGGGGGATGGAGCCCGGCGGGCCGCGGCCGCGGCCCGCCGGGAGTCGCGGATCAGGAGTGGTTGACGCGCCAGAAGTCCTTGATGTCCTGGCGGGCGCGGAAGTCGGCGATCAGCTGGTCCGAGGAGAACCAGTACAGCTGCTTGTTCCAGTCGGTGAGCCCGGGCGGGTTGTGCGGGCTGACGCCGACCGCGTTGTTGCCGGACACGCCGCCGGAGTGGGCCTCAAGGTCGAAGCCCTCCTTCTCCATCGCGAAGTGGACGAACAGCTTGGCGGCGTTCGGGTGCTTGGAGCCGGTCGCGATCGTGGCGAACTTCGGGTAGGCGAAGCCGGTCCACGGGGCCATGCCCTCGCAGACCTTCATGTTGAACTTCTTGTCCTCCAGGTCGCGGAACTTGGCGATGGAGAACAGCCCGATCGTGGTGCGGGTCTGGTTGGGCGCGCCGACGGCGGTCGCGACGTCCTCGTCCTCGCTGGTGAGGACCGGGTCGTTCTTCGCCAGCCGCTTCACCCACTCGTGCGCGGCGTCCTTCTCGTCCATCTTGAGCTTGCCCTTGCCTAGCTGCTCGTAGGCGGCGGCGAGCTTGTCCGAGCCCTGCTCCGACATCTGCGTGAACCACTGGGTGAAGACCTCCTTGCCCAGCGGGTCCTGCATCATCACCTTGCCCTTCCACTGCGGCTCGGTGAGCTCCCACATGTTCTTCACCGGGCAGCCGCCGGGGTTGAGCTTGGGGTTGTAGGCGAACACGTACGCCTTGGAGATCATCATCAGCGGGTTCCGGTTCTTCTCGTCGATGTTCTTCGCGAGGTCCGGCGGGATCCACGTCTTGACGATCTGCTGCGGGAGGAGCTGCCCGACGAGCATCGGGCCGTCCTCGAACAGGCTGACGTCGATGGTGACGTTCTTGGCCTGCGCCTCCCGGGTCATCTTCTCGGCGGTGGCGGCGGCCTTGGACTTCACGCCCTCGGCCTTGATCCCGTACTTCTTCTCGAACGCCGCCGCCATGTCCTTGACGTCGCCGCTGCCGTCGTAGGCGAGCACGCTGCCCTCCTTCTTCGCGGCGGCGATGAGCGCGTCGAGGTCGAAGGACGCGGCGTCCTCGACGGTCGCGCTCGGCAGCGGCTTGTCCGCCGCCGCCTCGCCGCCGGTGGACGGCGCGCAGGCGCCGAGCGCCGCGGTGGCGAGCGCGGCGAGCACGGCGGCGGCCGCTCGTGCCCGGTGCCCGCTCGGGATGGTGGTGCGGATCATGGTGGGTTCTCTCCTTGCGTCCGCCGACGGCCCGGCCTGCGGCGTTTGGGGGGTGGGTGAGAGTGGTCAGTGACTGCGTTTGAGCATCGCGTCCGAGAGCGCGTCGGCGGCCTCGCCGAGGCGCCGCCCGACCGCGTCCAGCCGGTCGAGCAGCTCCCGCCTGCGCAGGACGTCGATGTCGAGCGGGCCGGCGAACAGCAGCGCGAGCGCGGCCTGCCGGTTCTCCCGGACGCGGTTGCCGGCCTTGCGCGCGCCCAGCGCCGCGATGGTGACCGCGGCGGGCTCGGCGAGGACCTTCCGGACGGCGGCGTCGAGGGCGGTCAGCCCCTCCAGCACCGCGTCCAGCGGCGGGACGGCGAAGCCGAGTTCGGGCGGCCCGAACATGTCGGCCTCGCGGACGAAGTCGCGGAGGTTGTCCAGGACGTCGTCGACGGAGCGGGAGAGCCGGTAGAGGTCCTCCCGGTCGATGGGGGTGGCGAGGACGCCGCGCAGCATCGCGGCGAGCGCGGCCCGCTCGGCGTC
>NZ_JBIQHY010000054.1:0-41247 GCF_044508335.1 Actinomadura sp. | reverse complement strand
CCTGGACCGACCAGCAGCGCCAGGACGGCTACGCCGGCTGGAAGAAGGCCGTCGAGCGCACCTACGGCTGGGTGGACGTCGACTGAGGCGGCGGTCCTTCTCATCGGGGCGAAGATGATCTAGCATCCGGTCGGTGATGGCGCCGTCGCCGACCGGAGGGCGTCCGGCCCGCCGAGAGAGGATCGCCCTCATGCGCCGACCCCTCGCCGCGGCGGCTCTCGCCGCCGCGGCCGCCGGGACCCTCACCGCGAGCGGCGGCCAGGCCGCCCCCGTCCCGCGCGAGGCCCCGGCGAAGGCGCCGCACGGCGCCGGGGCGGAGGTCGACTTCGACGGGATCGTCGCGCTCGGCAACTGCTCCGGGGCGCTCGTGCGCGGCCCGCGCTCGCGCGACGCCGACGCGGCTCTGGTCCTGACCAACGGCCACTGCCTGGAGTCGGGGATGCCGGAGGCCGGCGAGGTCATCGTGGACCGGCCGTCGTCGAGGACGTTCCGGCTCCTCGACCGGTCGGGCCGCGGCGAGCTCGGCCCCCCTCCGGGCGGCCAGGGTCGAGTACGCGACGATGACCGACACCGACGTGACCGTCTACCGGCTGGACGCCAGCTACGCCGAGATCCGCCGCCGGTACGGCGCCACCGCGCTGCCGCTGTCCGCGGACGCGCCGCGCGACGGCACGGAGATCCGGGTCGTGTCGGGCTACTGGCGCAAGATCTACGCCTGCCGGATCGACGCCACGGTGTACCGGCTGCGCGAGGCAGGCTGGACGTGGCGGGACTCCATCCGGTACACGCCCCAGTGCGGCACGGTCCACGGCACGTCCGGCTCACCCGTCGTCGACGCGCGGACGCGGCGCGTCGTCGGCGTCAACAACACCGGCAACGACGACGGCGGGCGCTGCACGCTCGACAACCCCTGCGAGGTCGGCCGCGACGGCGAGGTCACGGTCCGCCGGGGCGCCCGCTACGGGCAGCAGACGTACATTCTCGCCCGCTGCCTCGGCGAGGGCGGCGACGTCGTGCTCGGCGGGGCGTGCGCGCTGCCCCGGCCGTGACGCCGGAGCCGTGCCCGGCACCGGACGCCGCGGCGCGCCGGACGCGGGCCGGGGCGTGCGGTCACCCTTCCGCCAGCAGCCCCATGCGGAGCCGGTTGAGGGTGGCGCGGAGCAGCCGCGAGACGTGCATCTGCGACAGCCCGATCTGCTCGGCGATCTGCGTCTGCGTCTTGTTGCCGAAGAACCGCAGCAGCAGGATCGTGCGCTCCCGCTCGGGCAGGTCGTCGATCAGCGGGCCCAGGGAGTGGCCGTCGATGAAGGCGTCCAGGGCCGGGTCGTCGGAGCCGAGGTACTCGCCCACCGTGCCGTTCTCGCCGCCCGGCGACCCGTCCGCGGGCGCCTCCAGCGACAGCGGCCGGTACGCGTCGCAGGCGATGATCACCTCGATGGTCTCGTCCTCGGTGATGTCCATGAGGGAGGAGATCTCCGCGGTCGTGGGGGCGCGGCCGCGCTCGCGGGTGAACTCCTGCACGGTGCGCTGCAGGATCGGCCGCAGCTCCTGGATGCGGCGCGACACCCGGATGCCCCACGTCTTGTCGCGGAAGTGCCGCTTCACCTCCCCGGTCACCACGGGGTAGGCGTAGGTGACGAAGCGGTCGCCGATGCCCGGATCGAAGCGGTTGATGGCCTTCACCAGCCCCAGGTAGGCGACCTGCTGGAGATCGTCCAGGGGCTCGCCGCGGTTGGCGTACCGGCGCGCGACCCCGCGGACGAGCGGGGCGTGCATGTCGACGATCCGCGCCCGGAGCCGCTCCCTGCGGGGGTCGCCGTCCGGCAGCCGGTTCATCTCCGCGAGCAGGATCTCGGTCTGGCCGTCATTGAACCGGGTGTTCTGCGCCGACGTCATGCGAGTGCTCTCCTTTGCGGACGCGGCCGGCGAGGGCAGGGGGCGATCGCTCGGTGCGCTCCCCCTACCCGGCAGGAGGGCGATCACACGGTGCCGCCGTGATCGGGCGGATAGCCGCACGTCAGGCGGGTAACCGGGCGGTGAGGCAGGAGGTGGAGCCGTGAGCACGATCACCGAATCGGTCAACGTCACCGTCCCGATCCGCCGCGCCTACGACCAGTGGACGCGGTTCGAGGCGTTCCCGCGGTTCATGGACGGCGTCGAGGAGGTCCGCCGAGTCGACGACACGACCCTGCACTGGCGGACGCGCATCGCCGGCGTCACCCGCGAGTTCGACGCCCGCATCACCGAGCGGCGGCCCGACGAGCGCGTCGCGTGGAAGTCGCTGAACGGCCCGACCCACGCCGGAGTCGTCACGTTCCACCGCCTGGACGACACCACGACCCGCGTCACCGTGCAGCTGGAGATCGACCCGGAGGGCTTCGCCGACAAGGCCGGGGACCGGCTCGGCGCGCTGACGCACCGCGTGCGGGGCGACCTGCGGCGGTTCAAGACGTTCGTCGAGTCGCGCGGGGTCCCGGCCGGCGGCCGGCCCGGCCGATCACTCCCGCCCCTGACCGCCCGGTAGACTCGCGCGCAGACCCCGGCACACGGGGATGCGGCGGTGGGGCCCGCCGCGCCCGGCACGGGCGAACCGCGGAGACGACCGCCAACGGTCCCTACCGGAACGCCGCCGCGACTGGTAGGAGATCGCCATGCACATGCCCATGCCCCCGCCCGGCCCTCCCGTGGACCCCGACGTCGATCTGCACGTCCCGGCGCAGCGCGCCGAGCTGCGCCGGGCGCCGTGGGAGACGCTGGGCGCGATCTCCGCGGGCGGCGTGCTCGGGGCGCTCGCGCGGTACGGGCTGAGCACCGCCTTCCCGTACCGCCCGGGAGAGTTCCCCTGGCCGGTGTTCTGGGTCAACGTCACGGGCTGCCTGCTGATCGGCGTGCTCATGGTGCTGATCACCGGGCCGCGGCCGGCGCACCGGCTGCTGCGCCCCTTCCTCGGGGTGGGCGTGCTCGGCGGCTTCACCACGTTCTCGACCTACGCCGTCGACGTCCAGAAGGCGGTCGAGCACGGCGCGCCGCGGATCGGGCTCGCGTACCTGGTGCTGACACTGGCCGCCGCGCTCGCCTCCGCCCTCGCCGGGGTGCGGATGACCAGGGCGCTGGTCCGCCGCCGGGGCGCGGAGGCGGGCGGGTGACGGTCCTGCTCGTCGCGCTGGGCGCCGCGCTGGGCGCACCGCTGCGCTACCTGGCCGACCGCGCGGTCCAGGCCAGGCACGACTCGGTGTTCCCATGGGGGACGTTCACGGTCAACGTCGCGGGGTCGTTCGTGCTGGGGCTGGTGGCGGCGCTGCCGGTGGACGGCGGCGTGATGGCCTTCGCCGGGACGGGCTTCTGCGGCGCCCTGAGCACGTACTCGACGTTCGGCTACGAGACGCTGCGGCTGGCCGAGACCGGGGCGCGCTCGTACGCGGCGCTGAACGCGGCGGCGAGCATCGCCGCGGGGCTGGGGGCCGCCTACTGCGGCATGGTCGTCGCCCAGGCGCTGCAGGGGTGACCTGCCCGGCCGCTGATATGTGGCGCGGCCCAGGCTCGCAGTTCGGGGCACTTGGCTCCGAGCTCGCGAGTGGGCCGCGAGATGACTCTGCCCATAAGGCCGTGTCCGTAAACCGGAAGGTGTCTGAAGTGTCGCCTGGGGGGCAGGGCGACCTGCTGGGCGCGGAATCCCGGTGCCGGCCGGCGGAACCGGGGCCGGCCGGGACATGGGACGGGCGGCCGAGGGTAGCACCCACGCCACGGGCCGATCGCTACATGGCGCGGGGAGGTCGGCGGATGCGTGTCCTGGTGGCCGGGTGGCCCAGCTTCCTGCACGGTGAGGCCACGGCGGGCGACGTCCTGGCCATGGAGGCCGTCCGCCGCGGGCTGGCCGAGGCGGGCGTCGAATGCGACCTCGCGTGGAGCCCCGTCTTCCGGCCGGGCGGGCTGGAGCTCGACCGCGCCGACCCCGCGTCCTACACGCACCTGGTGTTCGCGTGCGGTCCGCTGCACGGGCCGCAGATCGAGGAGCTGCACCGCCGGTACGCGCGCTGCACCCGCGTCGCCGTGGGCGTTTCGGTCATCGACCCGGACGACCCGGCGGTGGCCGGGTTCGACGCCGTCCTCGCCCGCGACGCGCCGGCGGAGGCGCCGCGGCGCGATCTGGCGGCGCTGCCCGCGACCCCGTCCGTGCCCGTCGTCGGGGTCGTCCTCGCGCCCGGCCAGCCGGAGTACGGCGGGCGGCGGCTGCACGACCGGATCCAGCGCGAGCTGACGGACTGGCTCGCGGCGCGCGAGTGCGCGCGGCTGCCCCTGGACACGCGGCTCGATCCGCGCGACTGGCGCCTGTTCGGGACGGCGGCCGAGCTGGAGTCGGCGCTGCGCCGGCTCGACCTGGTGGTGACGACCCGGCTGCACGGCCTCGTGCTGGCGCTGAAGAACGGCGTCCCCGCGCTGGCCGTGGACCCGGTCGGCGGCGGCGCGAAGGTGGCGGCGCAGGCGCGCGCGTGGTCGTGGCCCGCCGTCGTGACCGTGCCGGAGCCGCGTCGGGGTGAGCCGCTGCTGGACCCGGCGGAGCTCGACCGGTGGTGGGAGTGGGCGCTGTCGCCCGAGGGGGCCGCGCGGGCGCCTGCGGCGGCGGCGGACGGCGCCGTGATCGGCGAACTGCTGGACGTGCTCGGCGCGCGCTGACGGCGCACGCCATGCCGCACGCGTTACGGAGCGTACATAACGGGCATTTTCTGCATTTCATATGCAGGAAGGAGCGTCCGCCATGCGGCACGAAGAGTTCATCGGACAGGTCCAGAACCGCGCGCACCTCTCCGGCCACGGCGAGGCGGAGCGCGCGACCCGGGCGGTCCTGGAGACCCTCGGCGAGCGGATTCCCGAGGGCCTCGCCGACAACCTCGCGGCGCAACTGCCGCACGAGATCGGCGAGCATCTGCGCCGGACCGAGGTCTACGGCGGCGCGGGGACGGGCGAGCGGTTCGACCGGCACGCCTTCATCGAGCGCGTCGCGGCCCGGTCCGGGACCGACGAGCCCCGCTCGGCGTACCTGGCGCGCGTCGTGCTGGAGGTGACCGACGAGGCGACCGAGGGCGGGATCCTGGACAAGGTGCGCGGCAGCCTCCCCGGCGACCTCCGTGAGCTGGTGTCGGCCGGCCACACCGGCTGAGCACCGGCCCCGGGCGCGCGAAACGGCCGCGATGAGGCGCATCGCGGCCGCCGGGGCGCGGGCGCGCGCGGGTCAGGCGGGGCGGGCGACGAGCAGCTCCCTGCCGAACCACTCGATGGTGCCGCGCAGGCCCTGCTCGACCGTGACGCGGGGGCGCCAGCCCAGCGCCCCCTCGGCCAGGGCGGTGTCGGGGCGCCGGACCCTCGGGTCGTCCTCGGGGCGGCCGATGAACCGGATACCCGACCTGGAGCCGGTGAGATCGATGATCAGGCGGGCGAGGTCGCCCATGGACATCTCGTACGGGCTGCCGATGTTGACCGGGCCCGGATGGGCGGACAGGGCGAGGGCGAGGATGCCGCGGACGGTGTCGTCCACGTGGCAGATCGAGCGGGTCTGCGAGCCGTCCCCGGTGACCGTGAGGTCCTCGCCGGTCAGCGCCTGCCGCACGAACGTCGGGACGGCGCGCCCGTCGTCGGGGCGCATCCGCGGCCCGTAGGTGTTGAAGATCCGCACGATCGCGGCGTCGAGGCCGCGGGCGTGCCGGAACGCCGACGTGAGCGCCTCACCGAACCGCTTGGCCTCGTCGTACACGCTGCGCGGCCCGACCGGGTTCACGTTGCCCCAGTACGACTCCGGCTGCGGGTGCACCAGCGGGTCCCCGTACACCTCGGAGGTGGAGGCGAGGACGAACCGGGCGCCCTTGGCCTCGGCGAGGTCCAGCGCGTTGCGGGTGCCCTGGCTGCCGACCTCCAGCGTCTGGATCGGGAACCGCAGGTAGTCGGCCGGGGACGCGGCCGAGGCGAGGTGGAAGACGTAGCCGACGTCGCCGGGGACGTGCACCGGCTCGGTGAGGTCGCGCTTCACGAACTTGAAGTCCCGCCGGCCCGTGAGGTGCGCGATGTTGCGGGACGTCCCGGTGAGCAGGTTGTCCAGGCACACCACCGAGATCCCCCGGGCGAGGAGCGCCTCGCACAGGTGCGAGCCGAGGAATCCGGATCCTCCGGTGACGACGGCGCGTGGATGTCTCATCTCTCCCCCTCATCGGTTCTCATGGGTGAGCACCGCCCCGGCGGCCTCGACGGCCTGGTCCGCGGAGATCTCCAGCAGGCCGGGGCAGGGCTCGCGCCCGTGCGGGTCGCCGCGGCGGCCCGCCCACAGGACGCGGTGCTCGGCGCGGTCGGGCGGTCCCCACCGGCCGGGCGGCGTCGGGCCGAACAGCAGCACCGACGGTGTGCGGAAGGCGGTCGCGAGGTGCGCGACGCCGGTGTCGCCGCACACCACCAGCCGGGCCGCCGCGACGAGCGCGGCCAGCTCGGGCAGGGGAGTGCGGCCGGAGAGGTCGGCGGCCGGGTCCAGCCCGGCGAGCTCCACGACGCGGCGGGCGAGGGGCGTCTCGCCGGGCCCGCCGGTGACGACGACGCGCTCGCCGCGGTCCCGCAGCGCCGCCGCGACCGCCGCGAACCGCTCGGCGGGCCAGCGGCGCGCCGGGAACGCCGCCCCCGGGTGGACGACCACGGCGCCCCGCGCGGGCGGCTCGGCCGCCGGGGCCGGCAGGTCCAGGTCGGCCGGGTCGGCGGCGAACCCGTAGAAGCCGGTGAGGCGGCACCAGCGCGCCACCTCGTGCTCGCCCGGGTCCCACTCCGGCCCGCCGGAGTGCGGCGCGTCCGGGCAGGCGAACGCCAGCAGCCGGCCCGGCGCCAGGGCCGCCAGGAGCCGGTGGCTCCGCGGCCCGGAGCCGTGCAGGTTGACGGCCGCGTCCACCGGCCCGGCGGCCGGTGGCGGAGCGTCCAGCCCGTCCGCCGGGAGGACCTCGTCGACCGCGCCGGTCGCGCGGGCCAGCGGCTCCAGCACCGCCGGCGCGGCCAGCGCGATCCGCGCGCCCGGCATGCCGCGCCGCAGCGCCCGCAGCGCCGGGACGGCGGTCAGCAGGTCCCCGAGCCCCAGCGCCCGCAGCACCAGGACGCGGGGTGCCGGACCGCCGGGGGCGGTCACGGCCACGACGGCTCTGCGGAGGGGCAGACGACGAGTTCCCGCACCTCGCAGCCGGCCGGCTGCGCGAGCGCGAACGCGACGGTCGCCGCGACGTCCTCGGGCCGGTTCAGCTTGGCGTCCGCCTCTGGCTTGTACCGGTCGGGGCGGTCGTCGAAGAACGCGGTGTCCATCCCGCCCGGCACGATCATCGTGACGCCGACCCGCCCCGCCATCTCGGCGGCGAGCGCGCGGGTGAACCCGACGACCCCGAACTTGGACGCGCAGTACGCGGTCGCGTCGCTCAGCGCGCGGAACCCCAGCGTGGACGCGACGGTCACGACCCGCCCGTGCGGCTCGTTCTCCAGGTAGGGGAGCGCGGCGCGGACGACGGCGGCGGTGCCGAGCAGGTTCACCTGCACGACCCGCTCCCAGTCCTCGGCGGGGACGTCGCAGAGCGTCCCGCAGGCGTCGATGCCGGCGGCGGTGACGACGGCGTTCAGCCCGCCCGCGGCGCGCGCCAGGCCGTGCACGGCGCGTTCGGCGCACCGCCGGTCGGCCAGGTCGGCCTGCATGTGCTCGAAGTTGTCCTTCGGCGGGTGCCGGTCCAGGACGAGGGGCCGGCCGCCGTCGGCGGCGACCCTGCGCGCGACGGCCGCGCCGAGCCCTGAGGCGCCGCCGGTGATGAGGACGTTCATGACGCACTTCCCTTCGTGGTCTGCGTGGTCGAGAGCAGGCGCGTGGTGGAGCGCCCTTCCAGCAGGGGCAGCAGGACGATCTCGCCGCCGTGCGCCCGGACCGTCCCGGCCTCGGGCAGCTCGGCCCCGGCGTAGTCGGCGCCCTTCACCCACACGTCCGGGCGCAGCCGCTCCAGCAGCGGCTCCGGGGTGTCGTCGTCGAACACCACCGCGGCGTCGACGTCGCTGAGCGCCTCCAGCACCCGGACGCGGTCGGCGGCGGGCGTCACCGGGCGGCCCGGCCCCTTGCGCCGCCGGACGGACGCGTCGGAGTTGACGCACACGATCAGGCAGTCGCCGAGCCGCCGCGCCTGCTGCAGCAGGCTGACGTGCCCGGCGTGCAGCAGGTCGAAGCAGCCGCCGGTCGCCACGACCGTGCCGCCCGCGCGCCGGGTCCGCTCGACGACGTCCCAGGCGTCCTCGCCGCGCTCGGGCACGAGCCGGGCCGAGCCCGTCTCGGCGAGCTGCGCCGACAGCGCGGCGGCGGCCCCGGCGCGGACGAACTCCGACGCCCGGCGGACGCCCTCGGTGACGGCCGCGGTCAGCGCCGCGCCGTCGGCGAGCGCGCCGGCCGCCGCGGCGGCGAAGCCGTCGCCGGCGCCGCACGAGTCGCCCCGCGCCGGCTCGGCGGGCGCGAGGAACGGCGCGCCGGACCCGTCGCACAGCAGCGCGCCCTCCGCCCCGAGCGTGACCGCGACGCCGTCGATGCCCCAGGCGCGGCCGAGGTGCCGGCCGCGCCGCCCGGCGGCCGACAGCCCGAACCCGCTGATGTCGGCGCCGCCGGCGGCGGCGAGCCGGGCGGCCTCCTGCTCGTTCGGGGTGAGCAGCCGGACCCCGGGGACGGGCGGCTCACCGCGCGGATGCGGGTCCCACACGACGGGCGCGCTCGCGGGCAGCTCCCCGAGCAGGGACCGGACGGCGCGGTGCCGGGCGACGCCGCGGCCGTAGTCGGAGACCAGAACGGCGCCGGCCCCGGCGATCGCGTCGGTGACGCGCGGACCGACGGGCCCGTCGAGGGCCTGCCCTTCCCCGGCGTCCAGGCGCGCCACCGACTGTCCTCCGGAGCGGATGCGCAGCTTGCAGGGAGTGCGGCCGTGCAGGTGGAACGCGGCGACCTCCAGGTGCTTCTCCAGCATCGCGCGCAGCCGCCGGCCCGGCTCGTCGTCGGCGAGCGCGGTGACCAGCACGACCTCGCGTCCGGCGGCCGCCGCGAGCAGCGCCGCGAGGCCCGCGCCGCCGGGGCGGGGCCGCTCCTCGGCCTGCTCCACGACGGGGACGGGCGCGTCCGGGCACAGCCGGCTGCTGGTGCCGACGATGTCGATGTCGAGCAGGACGTCGCCGACCACGACGAGCGGCGCGGTCATGACGCTCCCAGCGCTTCGTCGACCACCCCGCACAGCAGGTGGATCGCGGCGAGGTGGATCTCCTGGACGGTCGAGGCGGACACGGCGTCCACGGTGATCGCGTCGTCGCACGCCGCCGCGAGCGGGTTCGGGCCCGGCCCGGTGACCGCCCAGGCCGAGAGCCCGAGCCGCCGGGCGCGGTGCGCCGCCGCGACCACATTGGGGCTGCGGCCGCTGGTCGACAGGCACACCAGCACGTCGCCGGGGCGGCCGTGCGCCTGCACCTGCCGCTCGAAGACGTTGACCGGGCCGTAGTCGTTGCCGATCGCGGTGACCGAGGAGGTGTCGCCGTGCAGCGGGATCGCCGACAGCGGGCACCGCTCGCTCTCGAACCGGCCGACGAGCTCGGCGGTCAGGTGCTGGGCCTCGGCGGCGCTGCCGCCGTTGCCGCAGACGAGCAGCCGGCCCCCGCCGCGCAGCACGCGGGCGAGGCGGCGGCCCCAGGTCTCGATGGTGGGGATCTGGTCGCGGAACCGGAGCGCCGCCTCGGCGAGCGCCTCCAGCCGCGCGTCGTGGACGGTGGAGGTCCGGGTGCCGACGCCGGTCTGCGCGGTCATGCGGCCACCTCGCCCAGCGCGGCGGCGTGCCGGTAGACCTCGGCGGTGGCGGCGGCGACCCGCGCCCACGAGTAGCGTTCGCGGGCCCGGTCGCCCGCCGCCCGCCCCATCGCGGCCCGCTTCGCCGGGTCGGCGAGCAGCGCCCGGATCGCGCCGGCCGCGGCCTCGGGGTCGCGCGGCGGGACGAGCGCGCCGGTGACGCCGTCCAGGACGGTGTCGAGGTGCCCGCCGACGGCGCTCGCCACCACGGGCACGCCGCAGGCCATGGCCTCGAGCGGGACCATGCCGAACGGCTCGTACCAGGGGAGCGTGACGACGACGCTCGCCGAGCGCAGCAGCGGCGGCACCTCGGCGCGGCCGACCCGGCCGAGGAACTCCACGCGCCCGGCGACGCCGGCGTCCCGCGCGACCCGGCGGAGCCTGCGCACCTCGGGGTCGGCGTCCAGGGCGCCGCGCGGCGGCCCGCCGGCGACGGCCAGTTCGGCGCCCGGCAGGTGCGCGAGCGCGCGGATGGCGGTGTCGACGCCCTTGCGCTCGACGAGCCGGGACAGCGCCACGATGCGGTGCGGGCCGCCGTCCCCGCGGCCGGCGGCGCGGCCGTCCGGGGTGAACAGGCCCAGGTCGACCCCGCACGGCACCACCCGGACGCGGTCGCCGGGGACGCCCATCGCGGCGAGCTCGGCGACCTCGTCGGAGCAGGTGGCGATGACGGCGTCGGCGCCGCGCCCGATCGCGCGCTCCAGCCGGACCCGCGAGGCGGGGCTGGTGTCCTTGGCGCCCTGGTGGCGGCGCTTGACGGTGCCGAGCGCGTGGTAGGTCTGCACGACCGGCACGCGCCGCGCCCCGGCGGGCTGCGCGGCCTGGATCGCGGCGAGGCCGCTCATCCAGAAGTGGGCGTGCGCGACGTCGGGCGGGTCGGCGGCCCAGCGCCGCTCCAGGTACGTCCCGAAGTCGTGCATCCAGGGCAGCAGGGCGTCCTTGGCGATGTGCTCGGGCGGGCCCGCCGGGACGTGCTCGACGGTCACGCCGGGCGCGAGCCGCACCCGGCCGGGCAGGGCGGGGGCGTCCCGCCGCGTGTAGACGGTGACGTAGTCGCCCCGGCGGCCGAGCTCGGCGGCCAGTTCCGCGACGAACACGTTCTGCCCGCCGCCGTCCGCCCCGCCCAGGCCCTTCTCCGCGGGGCCCGCCTTGGCGGCGAGGGGGCTGGCGTGCTCGGAGATCATGGCAATTCTCATCGCGTTACCTCCTGGAGAGTTCGCCGCCAGTCGCGCAGGAAGCGCGCCAGGCCGTACCGGTCGACGGCGTGGGCACGCGCCTCCTTGCCCATCTGGCGCGCGCGCAGCGGGTCGGCGGCCAGGGTGCGCGCGGCGCCGGCCAGCGCGGCGACGCGCGTGGACAGCACCCCCGCCTCGGGCGGCACCGCCTCGACCGCCTCGGTGGTGGCGAGCGCCACCACCGGCAGGCCGAGCATCATGGCCTCGATCAGCGCGAGGCCGAGCGAGGTCCACCGGTAGGGGTGGACGTAGACGCGGCGGCGGGCGAGCTCCTCGTGCATCCTCGCCTGCGGCAGGTCCTCGAAGGTCCAGAGGGACTCGGGGGGAATGCCGAGGCGCTCGGGCGCGCCGGCGACGTTCATGCCGAACAGGTCGAGGGGGACGGCCGCCGCCAGCTCGGCGAGCAGGTCGGTGCCGGCGACGCGGCCGCGGCGCAGCGGGTCGTTGACGACGACGCCGGCGCGGGGCATCTCGGCGGTGTACCGGTAGCCGGGGTCGGCGACGCCGTGCTCGATGACGGTGGTCGGCGCGCGGCCGCAGTTCCAGAACAGCCGGTTGAAGTGGGTGACGTGCACGACCGGGATGTCGGAGCGGTCGTGCAGGAAGTGCCGGCTGTCGGGCACGACCTCCTCGGGGAGCCCCGCGTCGGACGGGGTCCGGCGCGGCGTGTCGTGCTCGACGTAGACGGCGGGGACGTCGCGTCCGGGCCGCCGCCCGAGCCATTCCTCGGCCAGCCGCAGCTCGCGGGGGCGCTGCAGGACGACGACGTCCACGTCCTCGTGGCGGAGCCGCTCTGGCGGCACCTCGACCGCCCGGTCGGGCCAGGTGAAGGTGTCGGGCCGCCCCCTGCCGTCCGGCCCGCGGCCGGGGACGACGGGGACGAGCGTGGTCTGCGCGCCGTGAACGAACGACGTCGCCCACGAGCCGTGCACGTGCCACATCAGGACTCTCATCGGGTGGGGACCTCCTCCACCGACGCCAGGATCTCCACGGCCGCGGCGACCTCGTCGGCGCTGACGGACGCCAGGCACGGGTGCCCGTCGACCGGGCATTCGCGGGCGCGGCTGTCCTTGCACGGCGCCTGCTGGTCGCCGAGCAGCGCCAGCGGCACCCCGAACGGCGCCCACCGGGCGGCGGGCACGGTCGGCGCGAACAGCGACACGACCGGGGTGTCCACGGCCGCCGCGAGGTGCGCGGGACCGGTGTTGCCGGCGACGACGGCGGAGGCGCCCGCCAGCACGGACGCCAGCTCCGGCAGGGAGGTGCGCCCGCCGAGGTCGAGGCCGTCCTCGCCGGCGACGAACGCGGTCAGCTCCTTCTCGTCGCCGTGGCCGGTGACGACCACCCGGTGCCCGGCCGCTCGCAGCAGCCGGACGGCCTCCGCGCAGCGCTCCGGCGGCCAGGCGCGCGCGGGCACGGACGTCCCCGGGTGCACCACCACGTAGGCGGGCCCGCCGGTGAGGTGGTCGGTGTCGGGCAGCGGTTCCCGGACCCGCAGCCGCGTGTCGGCGGGGGAGGGGAACCCGGCGTCCTCCGCCAGCGCGAGCATCCGCAGCGGCTCGGGAACGTCGGTGTCGGGGTGCCGCAGGTCGAGCAGCGATCCGGGGTAGTCCTCGCAGATGCCGCCGATCCACGGCGTCCCGGCGAGCCGGAGCAGCAGCGCGAGCGGCAGCGGCGACTGGTGGAACGAGGTGAGGATCAGCGCGCGGTCGAAGCCGCGCAGCTCCCGGACGACCCGGTCGACCGCGGCCTTCTCGACGGCCACGTGGTCGGGGTCGATCCAGGGGGCGCACCACTCGACGACGCGGTCCACGCCGGGCAGCATGTCGGCGGCGGCGCGGCCGCGCGGCCCGCACAGCAGCACGACCTCGTCGGCGCGGGCGGCGACCGCCCGCACGGCGGGGCCGGCGAGCAGCACGTCGCCGATGTTGTCCTGGCGTGCGACGAGGACTCTCATGGACGCCGCCTTCCGCCGAGGACCAGATCGACGGCGGCGTCCAGCGTCGGCGCCGTCTCCGCCGCCCGCGCGATCTCCGCCGGCCGGGTCCGCCCGGTCGGCACGAGGATGCCGCGCGCGCCGGCCGCCGCCGCGGCCTCGATGTCGCCGCCGGCGTCGCCGATGACGGCGCAGTCGGCGGGCGGCACCCCGAGCCGCTCGGCGGCCCGCTCGATCATGCCGGGCTCCGGCTTGCGGCACGCGCAGCCGTCGCCGTCGTCGTGCGGGCAGAACTCCCACACGTCGATCCGGCCGAGCAGCTCCTCGACGCGGGCGTTGACGCGCCGCACGTCCCCGGCGGCGATGAGGCCCTTGGCGACGCCGGACTGGTTGGACACGACGCCGATCCGGACGCCGTGCCGGCGCAGCCGGTCCAGGGCGCGGCGCGCGCCCGGCATCGGCTCGACCCGCGCCGGGTCCCCGTTGTAGGGGACGTCCCTGATCAGGGTGTCGTCCCGGTCGAACAGCACGGCGCGCGGCCCGCCCCGGCTCCGCGCCCGCCGGTGGGCGGCGAGGCCGCGGAGCCGGTGCCAGACCGCGGCGGGCGGGATGGCGGCGCTGGTGACCAGCATCGCGGTCACCTCGCCCGGCGTCCCCGGGCCCGGCCGGATGCGCTCGTAGGCGAACCGCGCGGTGAGCGCGGCCCACGCGCCGCCCGCGGCCGCGGCGGCGGCGCGGCTCTTCGGCGCGGCCGCGAGCGCGAGGAGCCCCGCCGCGGTCGTGAGCGCGTGCCGGCCGAGCAGGCCGCGGCCCTCGCCGGCGCGGGCCCGCCAGGACGCCCCGTGCACGTGCCGCATGAGGACGTCGTCGGCGTTGCCGGCCTGCGCCCGCACCGACGTCCAGAACCCGGCGGGCCGGACGGGGTGCGTGATGCGCCGGTCGCCGAGGACGAGGCCGTGCCCGGCGTTCAGCACCCGCAGCGCCAGGTCGGCGTCCTCGCGGTAGGCGCGGCGGAACCGCTCGTCGAAGCCGCCCAGTTCGGCGAGGACGCCGCGCCGGTAGGCCATGTCGGCGGTGATCCAGTCCGCGCTCGCGAGCCCGGCGGTGCTGCGCTCCCAGTCCGTCGGCGGCCGGCCGGCCGGCAGCGGGACGGTGACGCGGCCCTGCGTCCCGGCGACCGAGGGCGGCAGGCCCGCCAGGTCGGCGGCGAGCCGGGCGGGCCAGCCGGGCTCGGGTACGACGTCGTCGTCCAGGAACGCCACCCATTCGGTCGCGGCGGCGCGCCAGCCGGCGTTGCGCGCGGCGGCGGGCCCGCGGCCCCCGGACCTGATCACGCGGATCTCCGGCCCGGCCGAGGGCGGCAGCGGCAGCGGCGCACCGGGCACAGGGCGGTCGTCCACGACGATGATCTCGCGCGGCCCGGCGCCGGGGGCGCGGTCGATCGCGGTGAGCAGCGCGTGCAGCGTGACGCGCAGGCTCTCCCGGCCGACGGTGGGGATGACGACGGTGCAGCCGTTCAACCGTGCACCTCCCGGCGGCGGACCACGTACGGCCCGATGGCGAGCAGGTCGACCGGCGCCGAGCCGAAGCACTCCAGCGCGTCGCGCGGGTCGTCGGCCATCGGGCGGCCGGCGGTGTTCAGGCTGGTGTTGACGACGACGGGCACCCCGGTCCGGTGGCGGAACTCCTCGAGCAGGCGCGCCACGAGCGGTTCGTCGTCCGCCGACACCGTCTGGATGCGGGCGGTGCCGTCCACGTGCACGACGGCCGGGATCCGCGCGCGCCACTCCGGCCGGACGCGGTGGACGAACAGCATGTACGGGCTCGGGAGCGGGCCCTCGAAGATCTCGGCGGCGCGCTCCAGCTCGACCATCGGCGCGATCGGCCGGAACTGCTCGCGGCCCTTGACGTCGTTGAGCCGCTCGACGTTGCCGGCGTGGCCGGGGTGGGCGAGCAGGGAGCGGTGCCCGAGAGCGCGCGGCCCGAACTCCGAGCGGCCCTGGAACCACGCGACGATCTCGTTGCGGGCGAGCGCCTCGGCGACGGTGGCGGCCAGGTCGTCCGGCCGCTCGTAGGGGATCTCGGCGGTGTCGAGCCGCGCGGCGATCTCCCGGTCGTCCCACCGGCGGCCGAGGTCCGCGCCGGGCATGCCGGTGAGCGGGTCCCCGGCCCCCTGGGCCGCGTGGAGCGCGGCGCCGAGCGCGGTGCCGGCGTCGCCCGCCGCAGGCTGCACCCAGATGTCGCCGTAGGGCCCGTCCTCGGCCAGCCGGGAGTTGGCGACGCAGTTGAGCGCGACGCCGCCGGCGAGCATCAGCCGGCGGGAGCCGGTCTCGCCGTGCAGCCAGGCCGCCAGGTCCAGCAGCACCTCTTCGAGGCGGGCCTGGACGCTGGCGGCGAGGTCGGCGTGGTCGCGGGTCCACTCGCCGTCCGGCCCGCGGGCCTTGGCGAGCGAGCCCCAGTCGATGCCGGCGACCGCGAACCCGCCGTCGCCGGTCGCGCGGACGTGCTCGCGCAGCTCGTCCAGGAAACGCGGCTCCCCGTAGGACGCGAGCGCCATGACCTTGTACTCGTCGCTGGAGCGCAGGAAGCCGAGGTGCTCGGTGAGCTCCTCGTACATGAGGCCGAGCGAGTGCGGGAGGCGCTGGGCGCGCAGCGGCGTCAGCACGCCGTCCTCGTACGTCCCCGCCAGGTGCGATTGGGACTCGCCGCGGCCGTCCAGGACCAGCACGTCCCCGTCGCCGGGCGCGGGCGCCGCGAGCGCGGCGGACGCGGCGTGCGCCACGTGGTGCGGGACGAACCGGACGATGCCCGGGTCGAGGCCGGGCAGCGCCGTCGCTAGGAAGTTCGGTGCGCGCCGCGCGTACAGGGTGCGCAGCCGCTCCCACTCGCCGTCGTGCCCGCCGAGCCCGGGCTCGACGAGCGACGGGTCGTAGGAGTAGGCGACGGCGTCGAGGTCGCCGGGCTCCAGCCCGGCCTCCTCCAGGCACCAGCGGGCGGCCCGCTCCGGCAGTTCCCATCCGGAGAAGGCGACCGGCCGCTTGCCGTGCTTGCGGCGGCTGAAGCGTTCCTCCTCCGCGGCCGCGACGACCCTTCCCTCCGCGACGAGCGCGGCGGCCGGGTCGTGGAAGACGGCGTTGATTCCGAGCACGCGCATGTCGGCCCCGTTTCGGCGCAGCGTTCGATGGCGTGCCGATGACGTCGTCTTAGACATCGGCTCTGGCGTTCTCGCCGGGAGCGAATCCCCTGTAGGTGATTCGGCATTGCCGATAGCGGTGGACCTAAACGCTCAAGTCCGGAAAGTCGCCGCTGGAGGAACCAGCAGGTCGCGCGGGCTCCGTGCACATGGCGGGCGGGAAGCCGGGTACCTGCGGGTTCATGCGCTTCACCGTCGTCGTCATCACCCGGGACAGGCGCCGGTCCCTGCTCGCCGGCCTCGCGCACGCGCGGAAACTGGCCGAGGACGCCCCGGTCATCGTGGTGGACAACGACTCGCGGGACGGCACCGCCGACGCGGTCGCGGCCGGATTCCCGGAAGTGCGGCTGATCCGGGCGCCGGGCAATCTCGGCGCCGTCGGCCGCAATCTCGCGGTCGACCACGTCCGCACCCCGTACGTCGCGTTCTGCGACGACGACACCTGGTGGGACCCGGACGCGCCGTCGCGCGCCGCCGACCTGCTCGACGCGCACCCGCGCCTCGCGGTCGTCACCGGGCGGATCCTGGTGGAGCCCGGCGGGCGCGAGGACCCGATCGTCCCCGAGCTGCGGCACTCGCCCGTTCCGGGACCGCCGTGGCTGCCCGGCCCCGCGCTCGGCTCGTTCCTGGCCGGGGCCTCCATGGTCAGGGCGGAGGCGTTCCGCGAGGCGGGCGGCTTCTCCCCGCGGCTGTGGCTCGGCGGCGAGGAGGAGCTGCTCGGCGCCGACCTCATGGCGCTCGGCTGGCACCTCTGCTACGCCGAGGACGCCGTGGTCCACCACGAGCCGTCCCGCCTCCGCGACCCGCACCTGCGGCGCAGGCACGGCATACGCAACACGCTGTGGTTCACCTGGCTGCGCCGCCCGCTTCCGGTCGCGGTGCGCCGCACCGCCGGGCTGCTGCGCACGCTGCCGCGCGACCGCGTCACCGCGGGCGCGCTGGCCGAGGCCGCCGCCGGGCTTGCCTGGGTGGCGCGGGAGCGCCGCCCGCTGCCGCCGGACGTCGAGGAGCGGCTGCGCACCCTGGAGACGGCCCAGCGGGAATCGACGGCCCGCCGCTACGTGAGCTGAGGAACCGATGCCCGACGCGACCCCCGACGCGACCCCCGACGCGACCCCCGACGTGACGGTCGTGGTGGCGACCCGCGACCGCGCCCCGGAGCTGCGCCGCAGCCTCCGCCGCCACGAGGCGCCGGTCATCGTGGCCGACAACGCCTCCGCCGACGGCACCGCCGCCGTCGCCGAAGCGGCCGGCGCCACCGTCCTGCGGCTGCCCCGCAACCGGGGCGCCGCAGCCCGCAACGCCGGCGCCGAGCGCGCCGCCACTCGCTACATCGCCTTCGCCGACGACGACTCCTGGTGGGCGCCCGGCGCGCTGGAGCGGGCCGTGGAGATCCTCGACGCCCACCCTCGCACGGCGCTGCTCGCGGCCCGCGTCCTCATCGGCGAGGAGGAGCGGCTCGAACCGGTCTCCGCGCAGATGGCCGGCTCGCCGCTCGGCCGGCCCGAAGGGTCTCCGGGGCCGGCCGTCCTCGGCTTCCTCGCCTGCTCGGCCGTCGTGCGCCGGGACGCCTTCCTCGGCGTCGGCGGCTTCTCCGACGTCCTGCACTTCGCGGGGGAGGAGGAGCTGCTCGCGCTCGACCTGGCCGCCGCCGGGTGGGGCCTCGCCTACGTGCCGGAGCTCGTCGTCCACCACCATCCGTCCAGGGCGGGCCGTGACCCGGCCGGGCGGCGGCGCCGGGAGGTCCGCAACCGGCTGCTCACCGCGTGGCTGCGCCACCCGCTCCCGGCCGTCGCCCGCGCCGCCGCGTCCGCGCTCACCAGCAGGGACGGCCGCGCCGGCCTGGCCGCCGCGGCCCGCGCCCTGCCGTCCGTCGCCCGCGCCCGCCGCCGCCTCCCGCCCGCGGTCGAGGAGGCGCGGGCGCGGCTCGCCGCGTACTGAGCCGGCGGCGGTGACCGGTGCGGCCGCGCGGGTGACCCGCCGGCCGGTCACCCGCGCGCCGGCACCCGGTCGCGGGCCGCCCGCCCGGCGGCCGCCCGGTCGCGGGCCAGGGACAGCGCGCACAGCGCGCCCACCAGCGTCGCGGCGGCCAGCGCCCATCCGGTGCCGTACTCGGCGTGCCGGGTCGAGCCGCCGGACTCGGCGAGGGAGAGGAACAGCGTGCCGGCGGTGGCGATGCCGATCACCTGGGCCAGCTGCATCAGCGTGAGCAGCAGCCCGCTGGCGTCGGCGGCGTCCTCGGCGGGGACGTGCCGCAGCGCGGTCGTCATGATGATCGGCATCACCCCGAGGCCGAACCCGATGACGGCGGTGAGCGCCTCGTAGGCCGCGCCGCCGCCCGCGAGCGGGCCGACGCACAGGTAGCCGGCCGCGGCGATCGCGAACCCGGCGGGGATCAGCCGCCGGTGCCAGCGCGCGGGCAGCCGCTGCCAGCTCAGCCCGACCAGCGCGAAGGCCGCCACGCACGGCACGAACGCCAGCCCCGACTCCAGGGGCGACATCCGCAGGTCGCCCTGCAGGTGCAGGGTGGTGGTGAACAGGAACGCCGCCCAGCTGCACGGACCGAACAGGATCGCGACGCAGGCCGGCACGAGCAGCGGCGCGCGCAGCACCCGCACCGAGATCAGCGGCTTCCCGCCCGCGGCGGCCACGCGGCGCTCCACGGCGGCGAACGCGGCGAAGAATACGGCGCTCGCGGCGAGCGACGCCCATCCCCACGCCGGCCAGCCCAGCTCGTGGCCCATGATCAGCGGGACGACGAACAGCAGCACCGCGGCGGCGAGCGTCAGCAGCCCTGGCAGGTCCAGCTGCGCGCGGAGGTTCCGGAGGCCGGGCACGTCCTCGTCGCGGGGCAGCACGCGCGGCCCCGCGATCAGCAGCGCGATCCCGATCGGCACGTTGACGAGGAAGACCGTCCGCCATCCGGTGCCGAACAGGTCGGCGCTGACCAGCAGCCCCCCGGCCGCCTGGCCGACCACGACGGCGCCCGCGGTGACGGCCGAGTAGAGGCTCAGCGCGCGGGCCCGGGCCGCGCCGGTGAAGTTCCGCTGGATCATGGACATGACCTGCGGGGTGAGCAGCGCGGCCGCGGCGCCCTGCAGGAAGCGGAACGCCACCAGCGCGCCGGTGGACGGCGCCAGCCCGCACGCCAGCGACGCCGCCGTGAACGCGGCGAGGCCGAGGTGGTACAGGCGGCGGTGCCCCGCGAGGGCGCCGAGCCGCGCCCCGGTGATCAGCAGGACGGCGTAGGAGATGATGTATCCGGCGACGACGAGCTGCAGCCCGGCCCCCGAGGCCTGCAGGTCCGCCCGCATCGTCGGGAGCGCGACGTTGACGATGCTGGCGTCGAGAACCCCCATGAACTGGCCGAGAAGGACGACGGCCAGCAGCAGGCCGCCGGGTCCGCTCCGCGACCCCTGTCCGGGAACAATCCCGCGCAGATCGGTTGTCTGTGTCATGTGTACGAGCGTGCGGCGACGCCGGTACCCGTAACGAGAGCCTGTCGATACTGGTACTGACAGCACCTGGCAGACGCCTGGTGGGCGCCGCCCGCGGGATGCAGGCTGGGAGACGTGACGATGACCAGTGCAGAGACCACCGCGTCCGGGCGCCCGGCCCGGAACGGGACGGGGCCGCGCCGGCGCACCGAGCTGGCGGCGTTCCTGCGCAGCAGGCGCGAGCGGATCACGCCCGACGACGTGGGGATGCCGCCGGGGCCGCGGCGCCGCACGCCGGGCCTGCGGCGGGAGGAGGTCGCGCAGCTCGCCGGGGTCGGCGTGACCTGGTACACGTGGCTGGAGCAGGGCCGTCCCATCAACGCGAGCACGCAGGTGCTGGACGCGGTGGCGCGCACGCTGCGGCTGGACGGCGCCGAGCGCGAGCACCTGTACCGGCTCGCCGACGTCCCCGACACCGCGGTGGCGGAGGAGGCCGACAACCTGCCCGAGGACGTCCAGATCGTGCTGGACGCGCTCAGCCCCATGCCCGCGTCGGTCACCAACGGCCGGTGCGACGTCCTCGCCTGGAACGCCGCCTACGCCGCGATCCTCCCCCAGCTCACGGTCGTCCGGCCGTGCGAGCGGAACACGATGTGGATGGCGTTCACGCTGCCGCCGTGCTGCAACCCGGTCGCGAACCTCACCGAGACGGCGCCCGGGCTCGTCGCCGCGTTCCGGCACCGCTACAGCCGGCACCTGGACGAGCCGGGCTGGAAGATCCTCGTCCGGCGGCTGCAGGAAGTGAGCCCGGAGTTCGCGCGGCTGTGGGCTTCCCACGACGTCGCGCTGCCGGGGGCGAGCATCAAGATCTTCCGGCACCACGCCGCCGGTGAGATCCGGACCCGGACCATGCACCTGGAGGTCAGCGCCGCGCCGGGCGCCCGGATGGTCACCTACACGCCCATCGACGAGGAGAGCCGCGAGCGGATCGACTGGCTGCTCGCCCACCCGGAGGCCGCCGCCGCGGACCACCGCCACTGAGGCTCAGGTGCGGGCGCGCCGCGCGATCACGACGAGGTCGATCGCGGCGATGACGGCGACGGCCGCGCAGATGCCGGCCGCCGCCCACGCCCCGTCGTCGCCCTGCGCCCCGACCGCGAACACGATCGCGGCGCCGACGGAGACGACCAGCGCGATCCCGGACAGCACGGCCCGCAGCCGCAGCGGGCTGCGGGCGTTCAGCGGCTCGCTGCCGCGCGGCTGCTCGTGCCGGTAGGGCCCGCGCGAGCCCGGGCCGAGGAACTCCGGGCCGTACGGCTCCGGTTCGCGGCCCTCGGGGTCGCGCCGGTCGGGGTCCCGCCGGTCCGGGGAGCCCCTGGGGTCCTCTTCCATGTGCTGGTCGTGCCCGGTCGCGCCCGGTCGATGCGTAGCCGATCAGTGCGCGCTGGAGGCCGCCCAGATGTTGATGCCCGCCTCGACGGCGTCCCGGTCGATGGCGGCCAGCTCGTCCGCGGTGAAGTCGAGCCGGTCCAGGGCCGCGAGGTTCTCCTCCAGCTGCGCGACGCTGCTGGCGCCGATCAGCGCGGAGGTGACCCGCCCGTCCCGCAGCGACCAGGCCAGCGCCATCTGCGCGAGCGTCTGCCCGCGCCCCTTGGCGATCTCGTTCAGCGTCCGGACGTGCCGCAGGTTCTCCTCGGTCAGCAGGCCGGAGGAGAAGGACGTGCCCTTGCTCGCCCGCGACCCCTCCGGGATCCCGTCCAGGTACTTGTCGGTCAGCATCCCCTGCGCCAGCGGCGAGAACGCGATGCAGCCGACGCCCTCGCGGCCGAGCGTGTCCAGCAGCCCGCCCTCGATCCAGCGGTTGAGCATCGAGTAGGACGGCTGGTGGATCAGCAGCGGCGTCCCCATCTCCCGCAGGATCGCCGCCGCCTCGGCCGTCCGCTCGGGGGAGTACGACGAGATCCCCGCGTACAGCGCCTTCCCGGACCGGACGGCCCGGTCCAGCGCGCCCATCGTCTCCTCCAGCGGCGTCTCCGGGTCGAACCGGTGGCTGTAGAAGATGTCGACGTAGTCGACGCCCATCCGGCGCAGCGACTGGTCGAGGCTCGCCAGCAGGTACTTGCGCGACCCCCACTCCCCGTAGGGGCCGGGCCACATGTCGTATCCGGCCTTGGTGGAGATGATGATCTCGTCCCGGTAGGGCGCGAGGTCCTCCCGCAGGATCCGGCCGAAGTTGATCTCAGCGGAGCCGTACGGCGGCCCGTAGTTGTTCGCCAGGTCGAAGTGCGTCACGCCGAGGTCGAACGCGCGCCGCAGGATCGCCCGCTGGACGTCCAGCGGGCGGTCGTCGCCGAAGTTGTGCCACAGCCCCAGCGAGATCGCCGGGAGCCGCAGGCCGCTGCGCCCGCACCGCCGGTAGGGGATCCGCTCGTACCGCTCACCGTCCGCAACATAGGTCATGGTCACGAGTATTTCAGCCGCGCCCGGCGCGCCGCGCCGGATGCGCGGCAGCACGCCCGGCAGCGCGGTGAGCCGGGGAACATATCCACAAGAGTTGTTCCTCTGATTCGCGCTAAACCGTCCACGAGTACACAAACGGAACCCGTCCCGGCTGTCATCTCTGCGAGGCGTGAACGAAGCTCGAAGGTGGCAAGAAGACTCAGGAGATATGGACGAGGAGGTCCCGGTGGTCGTGCTGCGCAGTTATGTGTCGGGTTCATGGCGTGCTCCGGACGACGAGGGCGAGCCTTTGCACGACGCCGTCACGGGGGAGGAGATCGCCCGGATCTCGTCGTCCGGCGTCGACATGGGCGCCGCGCTCCGGTACGGGAGATCGGTCGGCGGCCCGGTGCTGCGGGAGCTGACGTTCCACCAGCGCGCGTCCCTGCTCAAGGCGCTCGCCTCCCATCTGAGGGAGCACCGGGACGAGCTGTACGCCCTGTCGGCGCGGACGGGCGCGACGCTGAACGACGCGAGGTTCGACGTGGACGGCGGCATCGGGGTCCTGTTCGGCTATGCGAGCAAGGGGAAGCGCGAGCTGCCGAACGACCGGGTGCTGATCGAGGGCGACGTCGAGCCGCTCGGCAAGGGCGGGACGTTCGTCGGGCAGCACCTGTGCACGCCGTCGCGGGGCGTCGCGGTGCAGATCAACGCGTTCAACTTCCCGGTGTGGGGGCCGCTGGAGAAGCTGGCGCCCGCGTTCCTCGCCGGGGTGCCGAGCCTGATCAAGCCGGCGAGCCAGACCGCCTACCTGACCGCCCGGCTGGTCGAGCTGATCGTCGAGTCGGGCATCCTGCCCGAGGGCACCGTGCAGATGGTCTGCGGCAAGCCGCGCGACCTGCTCGACCACCTCACCGAACAGGACGTCGTCGGGTTCACCGGGTCGGCGTCCACGGCGCGGCTGCTGCGCACGCACCCGGCGATCGTGGGCAACGCGGTGCGGTTCAACGCCGAGGCCGACTCGCTGAACTGCTCGATCCTCGGGCCGGACGCCGTGCCCGGCACGAGCGAGTTCGACCTCTACGTCGGGCAGCTCGTCCAGGAGATGACCGTGAAGGCCGGGCAGAAGTGCACCGCGATCCGCCGCGCGCTCGTCCCGGCCGCGCTGATGGACGACGTCGCCGAGGCCGTCCGCGACCGGCTGGCGGAGGTCACGGTCGGGAACCCGGCGGACCCGGACGTGCGGATGGGCGCCCTCGCCACCCTCGGCCAGCGCGAGGAGGTGCGGCGCTCCCTGAAGGCGCTCATGGACGCCGGCCGCGTCGTCTTCGGCGACCCCGAGCACGTCGAGGTCGCCGGCGCGGACGCCGAGCGCGGCGCGTTCCTCTCCCCGGTGCTGCTGCGCGCCGCCGACGCCGCCCGCGCCGAGCCGCACGAGGTGGAGGCCTTCGGCCCGGTCAGCACGCTGCTGCCGTACGAGGGCGCCGAGGAGGCGGTGGAGCTGGCGGCGCGGGGACGCGGCAGCCTCGCCGGGTCGGTCGTCACCGCCGACGCGGAGTTCGCGCGGGAGGTGGTCCTCGGCACCGCGCCCTGGCACGGGCGCCTGCTCGTGCTGAACGCCGAGGACGCGAAGGAGTCCACCGGGCACGGGTCCCCGCTGCCGCCGCTCGTCCACGGCGGCCCCGGCCGCGCGGGCGGCGGCGAGGAGATGGGCGGGATCCGCGGGGTCGTGCACCACATGCGGCGCACCGCCGTCCAGTCCGGGCCCGCGATGCTCACCTCGATCACCGGGCGCTGGGTCCCCGGCACCGACCGGACCGTCACCGACGAGCACCCGTTCCGCAAGCACCTGGAGGACCTGCGCGTCGGCGACACCGCCGTCGGCGGCCCCCGCACCGTCACCCTCGGCGACATCGAGCACTTCGCCGAGTTCACCGGCGACACCTTCTACGCCCACATGGACGAGGAGGCCGCCGAGGCGAACCCGTTCTTCGGCGGCCGCGTCGCGCACGGCTACCTCGTCGTGTCGTTCGCGGCCGGGCTGTTCGTGGAGCCGTCCCCCGGCCCGGTCCTGGCGAACTACGGGCTGGAGCGGCTGCGGTTCCTCACCCCCGTCAAGCCGGGCGACGAGCTGACCGTCACCCTCACCGCCAAGCAGATCACCCCGCGCGAGGGCGCCGGCTACGGCGAGGTGCGCTGGGACACCGACGTCACCAACCAGGAGGGCGCCTCGGTCGCCAAGTACGACGTGCTGACGCTGGTGGCCAAGAGGCCGAGGCACGACTAGACCATGTAGAGGGAGGCGTCTGCGGGGGAGACGCGCACACGGAGCCGAACGGGGTGCGCCCATGATCAGTCCCCTGCACATCCAGACGGTCCGCGAGGTGGTCCGCACCGGGTCGTTCGCGGACGCCGCCCGCAACCTCGGGTACACCGCGTCCGCCGTGTCCCAGCAGGTCGCCGCGCTGGAGCGCGCGTGCGGCCTGGTGCTGTTCGAGCGCCGGGCGCGCAGCGTCCGGCCGACCAGCGCCGCGTTCCTCCTGGTCAGCAAGGGCAACGACGTGCTGTCGGCGCTGGACACGCTGGAGCGCGAGCTGCGCGCCGTCGCCAGCGGCGAGCGCGGCGCGCTGCAGCTGGGCAGCTTCCCGACCGCCAGCTCCCGCATCCTGCCGCGGGTGCTGGCGGAGCTGTCCCGGGTCCGGCCCGGAATCGAGATCACGCTGTCGGAGGGGGAGCCGGACGAGCTGCTGCCCGAGCTCCTCGACGGCGACCTCGACCTCCAGCTCGTCTACCGGTACGACCTGTTCCCCCGCGGCTGGCCCGACCAGATCATCGAGACGCCCGTGATGGACGAGCACCTCGTGCTGTGCATGCCCGAGGAGCACCCGCTGTCCGGCGGCGGCACCGTCCGGCTGCGCGACCTGCGGTCCGAGACGTGGATCGCGAGCCGGCCGGAGAGCAGCGGCGCGCAGGCGCTGCTGCGGCTGTGCGGCACGGCCGGGTTCACGCCCAACATCGCCTTCCGCAGCAACGACTACGCGGTGGTGTGCGGGCTCGTCGGCTGCGGCCTCGGCATCGCGCTCGTCCCGGCGCTCGGCTGCGTGCCGGCGCCCGGCCTGCGGACGGTGCGGCTCGGCGGGCTCGACCCGCGCCGGCACGTCACCGTGCTGCGCCGCACCACCAACACGAACCCGCTGGTCAAGGACGCCATGCGGGGGCTGACCGAGGTCGCCCGCTGCGTGCAGGCGGAGATCGGGGGAGCCGCCGGCCCGTGAGCGCGGCGGCCGCCGCGTCAGACCCGGTTGATCTCCGGGCGGAGGCGGTCGCCGGCGAACCGCGCGGCGTGCAGCGGGCCGATGCCGATGGACGGCTCGCGCCCGAGGTACAGGTCGCGGACCGCCTCGCCGACGGCCGGCCCCTGCAGGAACCCGTGGCCGGAGAAGCCCGTCGCGTACAGGAACCGGGACACGCGCCGGTCCTCGCCGATGAGCGCGTTGTGGTCCGGGGTGACCTCGTAGAGGCCCGCCCATCCGCCGGTCAGCCCGACGTCCAGGAGCCGCGGCGCGCGGGCGGCGATCGCCTCGGTGAGCCGGGGCAGCCACGCGTCGGACATCTCCAGGGAGAATCCCGGCGTCTCCTCCGGGTCGGACATGCCGAGCATCAGCCCCTCGCCCTCCGCGTGGAAGTAGAACGACGAGGTGAAGTCGATCGTCATCGGCACGGGGCGCGGCAGGCCGGGCATCGGCTCGGTGAACACGATCTGGCGGCGCAGCGGCCGCACCGGCAGGTCGACGCCCGCCATCGCGCCGACCGCCGCGGACCAGGCCCCGGCCGCGCAGACGACCGCGGACGTCGCGACGCGGCCCTTGGACGTCTCGACCGCCGTGATCTCGCCGCCGCCCGCCTCGATGCCGAGGACCTCGCAGTGCGTGACGATCTCCGCGCCGTGCCGCCGCGCGCCGGTCGCGTATCCGAGGACGACCGACTCGGGCGTGCAGTGCCCGTCGTCGGGGGAGAACGCGGCGGCCAGCAGCCCGTCCGCGCTGATCAGCGGGGAGAGCCGGCGGGCCTCGGCCGCGGAGACCATCCGGCTGGGCACGCCCAGCTCGTTCTGCAGCGCGACGCTCCGCTCGAACGACGCGACGTCCTCCGGCCGCGACAGCAGGAACAGGTACCCGACCCGGTGCAGGTCGATCTCCTGGCCGGGACGCTCGCCGAACCGGGCGAACGCCTCCAGGCTGCGGGCGCCGAGCCGGATGTTCACCTCGTCGGAGAACTGCGCCCGCACCCCGCCCGCCGCCTTGCACGTCGAGCCGGACCCCAGTTCGTCCCGCTCGATGAGGACCACGCCCCGCACGCCGGCCTCCGCGAGGTGGAACGCGATGCTCGTGCCCATGACGCCGCCGCCGACGATGACGACCTCCGCCTCGGTCACCACGGCGGGCCTAGAGTCGGAAGCCGAGGTCGGGCTCGATCTCCAGGACGTCCATCTGCGCCTTCTGCAGCCTCCCCGAGTAGTCCCAGTTCATCGACTGCCAGCGGGTGAACTGGTCCAGCACCCACACCCCCGACTGGCGGCTGCCGTTGCCCGACCGCCCGTTGCCGCCGAACGGCAGGTGCGCCTCCGCGCCGGACGTGGAGTTGTTCACGCTCACCATCCCGGCCGAGATCCGCCGCCGGAACGCGAACACCTTCGCCGGGTCGGTGGTGTAGATGGACGCGGAGAGGCCGTATCCGGGCGCGTTGGCGAGCGCGATCGCCTCGTCGAGCGCCCGGTACCGGGCCACGCCGATGACCGGGCCGAACGTCTCGTTCATGAACAGCTCGTCGCCGGGGGCCACCCCGTCCACGATCACCGGGTGGTAGTACAGCCCGGCCTCGGCGTCGCCGGTGAACCCCTCGCGCGGGTTCGCCGCGGTGATCCGCCCGGTCCCGGTCGAGCCGTGCACGGTGTGGCCCGGCCCGATCCAGCCGAGCGCCTTCTCGAAGCCGCCGGCGAACCGCTCGCTGATCATCGGCCCGTACAGCACGTCGCCCGCCGGGTCGCCGACGACCGCCGCCCGCGCCGCCTCGTCCAGCAGCCGCACGAACTCCCCGTGCACCTCCTCGTGTACGATCGCGGTGCCGAGGGACGTGCAGCGCTGCCCGGCCGTTCCGAACCCGGAGAACAGCGCGCCCCCGACGGCCAGCGGCAGGTCGGCGTCCTCGGTGACGACCATCGGGTTCTTGCCGCCGAGCTCCAGGCAGGGCGTCTGGAGGTGGCGCCCGCACAGCTCGCCGATCCGCGACCCGACCTCGGTGGAGCCGGTGAAGCCGACCTTGTCGACGAGCCCCTCGCCCAGGGCCCGCTCCAGGCCCCGGAACGTCTCTGCTCCGTCGGCGTACACGACGTTGAGGACGCCGCCCGGCAGCCCGGCGTGCGCGAACAGCTCGTAGAACGCCTCGGCGCACGCGGCCGCGTACTCCGCCGGCTTCCACACCACCGCGTTCCCGCACAGCAGCGCCGGGACGATGTACCAGGACGGCACGGCGACCGGGAAGTTCCCCGCGGTGATGACGGCGACGACGCCGACCGGGTCGCGGAACGTGAACAGCTGCTTGTCCGGCATCTCCGACGGGACGGTGCGCCCGTACAGCCGCCGCCCCTCGCCGAGGAAGAACGCGCAGGTGTCGGCGATCTCCTGGACCTCGCCGAGCGCCTCGGCGTACGGCTTGCCGACCTCGCGGGTCACGACGCGGGCCAGCGCCGCCTTGTTCGCCTCCACTAGCCGGCCGAGCGCGGCCACGGCCTGCCCGCGGACGGGCGGCGGCACGTCCCGCCAGGCGTCCTGCGCGGTGCGCGCGGCCCGGCAGGCGTCGGCGAAGCCGCCGGCGTCCGCCAGGGAGACCTCGGCGACCGTCTCGGACGTGCGGGACGGGTCGGTGGAACGGTACGAGCGCGGCCCCGCCGGTATCCGGGCGCCGCCGATGACGGAGGAGAGCACGCTTCCAGCGTGAACGGACCGCGGCGCCCGAGCCAAGGCCGGGCAGAGCACGGCTTCCTTACCGCCAGCCCAAGCACGGCTGAGCCTCTGCCCGCACGGGGGTTAAGCGATCCTTGGCCAAGTCCCAACCGGTTCGCGGCCTCGCCGAGCTTGGCCCCGGCGCCGCCCGCGTCCGATGCTCGACGCATGGCCGAACCCGCCGACGCCCATTTCCTGGAGGCGGCCGCCGCCCTGGCGCCGCCGGGCCCGCCCGCCCCCGCCGGGCCGCTGAGCGGCGAACGCCTCCTGGAGCTGTTCGACGCCCAGCTCGGCAGCCGGCACCTCGACCTCGCCGCGCGGTGGCTCCGGGCACGGGGCCGCGGCTTCTACACGATCGGCTCGTCCGGGCACGAGGGCAACGCCGCCGTCGCCGCCGCGCTCCGTCCCGGCGACCCCGCGCTGCTGCACTACCGCTCCGGCGCGTTCTTCCTGGAGCGCGCACGGCAGGTGCCCGGCCGGACCCCGCTGCGCGACGTGCTCCTGGGCCTGGTCGCCGCCGCGGAGGAGCCCATCGCGGGCGGACGCCACAAGGTCTTCGGCAGCCACCGGCTGAACGTCGTCCCGCAGACGTCCACGGTCGCCTCGCACCTGCCGCGCGCGCTCGGCGTGGCGTTCGCGATCGAGCGCGCCGCACGCCTGGGCCTCGGGACGCCGTGGCCGCGCGACGCCGTGACCGTGTGCAGCTTCGGCGACGCCTCCGCCAACCACTCCACCGCCGCGGGCGCCATCAACGCCGCTGTCAACTGCGGTTACCAGGGCCTCCCCATGCCGCTCCTCCTGGTCTGCGAGGACAACGGCATCGGCATCAGCGTCCGCACCCCGCCCGGCTGGATCCGCGCCGCCTACGGCTCCCGCCCCGGCCTCGCCTACTTCCACGCGGACGGCTGCGACCTCGCCGACGCCCACGCGGTCTCGGCGCGGGCCGCGGCGCGGGTCCGCGAGCGGCGCCGCCCCGCGTTCCTGCACCTGCGCACCGTCCGCCTGATGGGCCACGCCGGCTCCGACGTCGAATCCTCGTACCGGACGCCCGCCGAGCTGGCCGCCGACCTCGACCGCGACCCCCTGCTGCGGACCGCCCGCCTCCTCGTCGAGCGGCGGGTGGCGACGCCCGCCGAGATCATCGAGCGCTACGAGGCCAAACGCGCCGAGGTCATGGCCCTGGCCGAGGAGGTCGCCGACGCGCCCCGCCTCTCGTCCGCCGCCGAGGTCATGGCGCCGCTCCGGCGCACCGCGGCGGAGACCCCCGGCGCCCGGCCTGCGCGCACGCCTCCCGGCTCCGCGCCCGCGGCGTCCGGGACGGGCGCCCCCGGCCCGGGGGACGCCCGCGGGGGAGGGGGAGAGGGGGTGACGGTGGCGCAGGCGATCAACCGGACGCTCGGGGAACTGCTCGACGAGCGGCCCGGCATGGTCGTGTTCGGCGAGGACGTGGCGCGCAAGGGCGGCGTGTACGGCGTCACCCGCGGGCTGCTGGGGAGGGCCGGGGCCGCGCGGGTGTTCGACACGATCCTGGACGAGCAGTCGATCCTCGGCCTCGCGCTCGGTCTCGGCCTCGCCGGGATGCTGCCGGTCCCGGAGATCCAGTACCTCGCGTACCTGCACAACGCCGCCGACCAGATTCGGGGCGAGGCGGCGACGCTGCCGTTCTTCTCCTCGGGCCGCTACCGCAACCCGATGATCGTGCGCATCCCCGGCTACGCCTACCAGAAGGGCTTCGGCGGCCACTTCCACAACGACAACGCGGTGGCAGCGCTCCGCGACATCCCGGGCCTTGTGATCGCCTCGCCGTCCCGCCCGGACGACGCCGCCGGGACGCTGCGCGCCTGCGCGGACGCCGCACAGGCCGCCGGCCGCGTCTGCGTGGTGCTGGAGCCCATCGCGCTCTACCACGTCCGCGACCTGCACGAGGACGGCGACGGCGGCTGGCTGGCCCCGGCCGGGGGAACGGTGCCGCTCGGCCGGGCCCGCACCTACGGGGACGGCCGCGACGTGACCGTCGTCACGTTCGCCAACGGCCTGCGCATGAGCCTGCGCGCCGCGCGCCGCCTCGCGGCCCGGGGCGTCCGCTGCCGGGTGCTCGACCTGCGCTGGCTTGCCCCGCTGCCCGTCGAGGACCTGCTGCGGGAGGCGCGCGCGACCGGCGCCGTCCTGGTCGCGGACGAGACGCGCCGCACCGGCGGCGTCTCCGAGGCCGTCCTGGCCGCGCTCGCCGACGCGGGGTTCCGGGGGCGCGCGGCCAGGGTCGCGAGCGAGGACAGCTTCATCCCGCTCGGCGACGCCGCCGGCCACGTCCTCCTCTCCGAGAAGGCGATCGAGGACGCGGCCGAGAAGCTCGTCAAGTCCCTTCTATGACCGGGTCGCCGCCGAGGTAGGCGGCCTTCACGCGGTCGTCCCGGGCGAGCTCGGCGGCCGGGCCCTCCAGGACGATCCGGCCGGTCTCCAGGACGTAGGCGCGGTCGGCGAGGCGCAGCGTCTGGTGCGCGTTCTGCTCCACGATCAGGATCGTCGTGCCCTGGTCCCTGATCTCCCGGACGACCCCCAGCACCTGCTGCGCCGTCCGCGGCGCGAGCCCCATCGTCGGCTCGTCCAGCGCGAGCAGCCGGGGCCGCAGCATCAGCGCCCGGCCGATCGCGAGCATCTGCTGCTCGCCGCCCGACAGCAGGCCCGCGAGCTGCCCGCGCCGCTCGCCGAGCCGGGGGAACATCGCGTAGACCTCCTCGCGGCGGGCCGCGACGGCCGCCCGGTCGCGGCGCCGCAGGTAACCGCCGAGCAGCAGGTTCTCCGCGACGTTCAGCGCCGGGAACACCCGCCGCCCCTCCGGGACGTGCCCGAGCCCGGCGGCGACGACCCGGTGCGCGCCGAGCCGGGTGATGTCGCGGCCGGCGAACTCGACGCGCCCCGACCGGGCGCGGTGCAGGCCGGTGACCGTGCGCAGCGCGGTCGTCTTGCCGGCGCCGTTGCTGCCGAGCAGCGCGACGATCTCGCCCTCGCCGACCTCGAACGAGACGCCGGACAGCGCCTCCACCGACCCGTACCGGCTGTGCAGGCCGCTCACCCGCAGGAGCGTCACCGCAGCACCTCCGTGACGAGGTCGGTCTCCGGGTCGTCCGGGACGCCGAGGTAGGCGGCGATGACGCGCGGGTCGTCCTGGACCTCGGCGGGCGGCCCCTCGGCGATCGTCCGCCCGTACTCCAGGACGGTCACCCGGTCGGAGATCGACATGACCAGCGCGACGTCGTGCTCGATCAGCACGACGGCGGCGCCGAGCGCGCTGATCCGCGCGATCAGCGCCATCAGCGCCCGCTTCTCCGTCGGGTTCGCGCCCGCCGCCGGCTCGTCCAGCAGCAGGACGCGGGGCTCGGCCGCGAGGGCCCGCGCGATCTCCAGCCGGCGCCGGTCGCCGTAGGGGAGCCCGCCCGCCGGCCGGTCCGCCGCGTCGAGCAGGCCGACGAAGTCCAGGCAGCGCCGCACCGCGTCCAGGTCGGCGCGCGACAGCGGGCGCAGCAGCCCCCGGTCCCGGGCGAACCGGCCGATCAGCACGTTCTCCGCGACCGTCATCCCGTCGAACAGCCGGATGCTCTGGAACGTCCGGGCGAGCCCGGCGGCGGCCACCCGGTGCGGGGACAGCCCCCGCACGCTCCGCCCCGCGAGGACGACGGTCCCGGCGGACGGCGGGATCATCCCGGTGATGCAGTTGAACGCGGTCGTCTTGCCCGCGCCGTTCGGGCCGATCACGCTCACCACCTGCCCGGCGTCCGCGCGGAGGGAGAGCCCGTCCACGGCGGTGACGCCGCCGAACCTCCGGGACAGGCCCTCCACCTCCAGGAGCGTCCCCGGCGCGGACGGCGGCTCCGGGGCCGGCCCCGCCGCGTCGGGAAGGCGCAGGCGGCGCGGCCGGTACGGCCACACCCCCTGCGGGCGGAGGATCACGATGAGGATGAGCAGCAGCGCGAAGAACAGCCCCCGGTACTCCTGGACGGTCCGCAGCACCTCCGGCAGCGCCACGATCACGACCGCGCCGATCATGACGCCCGGCCGGGACCCCATCCCGCCGATGATCACCACGAGCAGGATCATCAGCGAGGTCAGGAAGGTGAAGCTGGACGGGTCCACGGTGCCGAGCTGGGCCGCGTTCAGCGGCCCGGCGACCGCGCCGACCATGGCGCCGAGCACGTACGCGAGCAGCTTCACCCGGCGGGCGGGGACGCCGACCGCCTCCGCCGCCGTGTCGTCGGCCCGGATCGCGCGCCACGCGTAGGCGAGGCGCGACCGGGCCAGCAGCGCCGTCGCGGCCAGCACCGCGACGAAGAACGCGAGCGCGAGGTAGAAGAAGTCCTGCGGCAGGACGATCTGCCGGCCGCCGACCGACACCGGCGGGATCCCGGTCAGCCCGTTCGGCCCGCCGGTGACCTCCAGGTTCACCACCGTGATCCGGATGATCTCCCCGAAGCCGAGCGTGACGATGGCGAGGTAGTCGCTGCGCAGCCGCAGCGTCGGGTATCCGATCACCGCCCCGGCGACGGCGGCGGCCGCGATCGAGGCGGGCAGGGTCGGCCAGAAGCCCCAGCCGAGCTTGAGCATCAGCAGCCCGGACGTGTAGGCGCCGATCGCGAAGAACGCCGCGAAGCCGAGGTCCAGGAGCCCGGCGTAGCCGACGACGATGTTGATGCCGAGCCCGAGGATCGCGTAGACCAGGATCGTCCCGGCGACCGTCAGCGCGTAGTCGTCGAAGCCCTGCCCGGCGGCGAGCGCCAGCACCACCAGCAGCGGCCAGCCCCCGTACCGGACGGCCGCCCCCGCGCCCGCCGGCCGCCTCATGCGCGCTCCACGACGCGCTCGCCGAACAGGCCGGTCGGCCGCAGCGCCAGCACCGCGATGAGCAGCCCGAAGATGATCACGTCCGTCCAGCGGGACGAGACGTACCCGGCGGAGAACGACTGGACCAGCCCGATCGCGACGCCCGCGACCATCGTCCCCGGCAGGTTCCCGATGCCGCCGAGCACGGCGGCGGTGAACGCGCGCAGCCCGATGAGGAACCCCATCCCGAAGCTGATCTGCACGTAGTAGAGCCCGTACATGACCCCGGCGGCGCCCGCCAGCAGCGAGCCGATGAAGAACGTGACCAGGATGAGCCGCTCCACGTTGATGCCCTGCAGCCGGGCGGCGTCGCGGTCCATCGCGAGGGCGCGCATCGCCGTCCCGGTCATGGTCCGGGTGACGAACAGCCAGAGCGCCGCCATCAGCACCACCGACAGCACGACGAGGGCGAGCTGGCCCCAGGTGACGTGGACGGCGCCGCTGAAGATGCGGCCGCCGTCCAGCGCGTTCGGGTACGACTTGAACCGGGCGTGGGTGAGGACCTTCACGCCCTCCTCCAGCGCCAGCGACACTCCGATCGCCGAGATCAGCAGCGCCAGGCGCGGCGACGACAGCAGCGGGACGTAGGCGGCCTTCGCGATCCCGGTGCCGACGGCGCCGGTGGTGAGCGCGCCGACCAGCACGGCCGCGACGATCGCGGGCAGCGCCATCCCGCCGGTCGCGCCGAGCGCGGTCAGCGTCCCGAACCCGGCGAACGCCCCGATCATGAACACGTCGCCGTGCGCGAAGTTGATCAGCCGGACCACCCCGTAGATCATCGAGTAGCCGAGCGCGATCAGCGACAGGAACGCCCCGATCGTCAGCCCGTTCACCAGGTACTGGACGAACTCGGTCATGTCACGACGTCTTGGCGTCCACCCAGGTGGCGCCGCTCTTGTCGAGCTTCTTGTAGGCGGTGAACGCCCCGTCCCGGACGCGGACGGTGATGTAGAGCGGGTCGGTCCGGTCGCCCTTCTCGTCGAACGTGATCGGCCCGGTGATGCCGGGGAAGTTCGCGATCTTGTGCAGGGCCTCGGTGATGTCCGGCCCCTTCGTGGAGCCGGCGTCGTCGATGGCCTTCGCGACGACCTTCACCGCGTCGTACTCGTACACCGAGAACGGGCCGGGGTCGGCGCCGTTCGCCGACTTGTAGGCCGACACGAACTTCCCCGCGGCGGGCAGGTCCTTGGCGAGCGGCGCGGTCGTCGCGATGTAGCCGTCGGCGGCCGGGCCGGCGGTCTTCAGGACGGTCGAGTCGGTCGTCGCGTCCCCGCCCATCAGCGTGAACTTCAGCCCGAGCTGCCTGCGCTGCTTCATCAGCAGGCCCGCCTCGGCGAAGTAGCCGGTGAAGTACAGCACGTCGGGCCGCGTCGAGGCGATCTTCGTCAGGACGGGGCTGTAGTCGGACTGGCCGGGCTGCAGCGCGTCCTCGTAGACGACCTGCCCGCCGACCTGCTTCAGCGAGTCGGCCGTCGCGTCCGCGAGGCCCTTGGCGTAGGTGGTGTTGTCGTGCAGCAGCGCGATCCGCTTGGCGCGCAGCTCGCCCGTCATGAACTTCGCGGCGACCACGCCCTGGTTGTCGTCGCGCCCGCAGGTGCGGAACACCTTGCCCTTGCCGGTGTCGGTGAGGGACGGGTTCGTCGACGCGTCCATCACGAACGGGACGTTCCGCCGCCCGTAGATCGGGATGGCCGGCACCGCGGCGCCCGAGCAGTACCCGCCCGCGACGGCGACGACCCCGCTGTTCAGCAGCTTCTGCGCCGCCTGCGCGCCCTGCTGGGCGCTGCACTGGTCGTCGGCCTGCACGATTTCGATCTCGCGGCCGTCCACGCCGCCCGCCCGGTTGATCTCGGCGGCGGCGACCTTCGCGGCGGCGAGGATGTCCTGCCCGGCCGAGGCCGAGTCCCCGCTCAGCGGCGCCGGGACGCCGATCTTGATGGGGCCGGACCCGCCCGCGCCGTCCGAGCCGCAGGCCGCGGCGAGCGGCACGAGCAGCAGCCCCGCGCCGGTCGCGGTGAGGAGGCGGAACCGGCGGCCGCGGTCCCGCGGTGCCGGCTGGTTCATCGGCGAGGTCATCGGCGCATCTCCGTCGCTCGCGGGCCGGATGATGTCAGCGTGGAACGTCCCGGGACGGCCGTCGAGGCGGCCGAGCATGCGATCTCATGTAGTGATCGGTAAGAACCGCTTGCCCTTCCGCCCTCGACAGCGCCGCCGCGTCCTCGCGAGGATCACCCCATGGCCGATGTCCTGCTGCTGTCCGCGGCCGACGTGCGCGCGGTGTTCGACCTCCCGGCGGCGATCGCCTCGCAGCGGGCCGCGTTCGGCGCGCTCGGCCGCAAGGAGGCGCGGCTCGCGCCCCGGCTGCTGCTGGACGGCCCGGGCGGCGACGTCGCGTTCTGCTACGTCTCCCGGCTGCCCGGCACCGGCGCGGTCGCCAAGTTCGGCAGCGTCAACCCGGGCAACGCGGCGCGCGGGCTGCCGACCGTCGCCGCGCTCGTGACCGTCCAGGACCCGGTGGACGGGCGGCCCGTCGCGATCATCGAGGGGGAGGCCGTCACGACGCTGCGCACCGCGGCGGCGAGCGCGGTGGCCGCCGACCACCTCGCGGTCCCGGACGCGTCCCGCCTGGCGGTGGTCGGCTGCGGCGTGCAGGGCCGCGCGCACGTCCGGGCGATGGCCGCGGTCCGCCCGATCGAGCGGGCCGCCGTCGCCTGCCGCCACCCCGACACCTGCACCGCCGCCGCCGAGCTGTCGGCCGAGCTGGGGACGCCGGTCGAGCGGGCGGCGTCCGCCCGCGCGGCGGTCGAGGGCGCGCAGATCGTCGTCACCGCCACCACCAGCGCCGAACCGGTCGTCCTCGGCGCGTGGCTCGGCCCCGGGTGCACGGTGCTGAGCGTCGGCTCGTTCGCGCCGGACCGCGCGGAGGTGGACGACGAGGTCCTCACCCGCGCCGCCGCCATCGTCGTGGACGACGTGCCCACCGCCCTCGACCACGCCGGCCCCGTCGTGGCCGCCGTCCGCGCCGGGCACCTGAGCCCCGCGGACGTCCGGCCGCTCGGTCCGGTCGTCGCGGGCCTCGCCGCCGGCCGGGAGGACCCGGGCGGCATCGTCTTCTACAACAGCGTCGGGATCGGCGTGCAGGACACCGCCGCCGCGTCCGTCATCGTGGAGCGCGCCCGCGAGGCCGGCGTCGGCCGGCGCGTGGAGCTGTGAGCCGGGTCAGCCGACCCACACGGTCTTGGCGTTGCAGAACGCGCGCAGGCCGTCCGCCGACAGCTCCCGCCCGTAGCCGGAGCGCTTCACCCCGCCGAACGGCAGCTCCGGGTACGACGTCGTCTTGCCGTTGACGAACACCTGCCCGGCGTCCAGCTCGCGGACGAACCGCTCCCGCTCGGCGGCGTCCCGCGTCCAGGCGTTCGAGCCCAGCCCGAAGCCCGTCGCGTTCGCGAGCTCCACCGCCTCCGACACCCCGCGCACCCGGAACAGCGACGCGACCGGCCCGAAGACCTCCTCGTGGTACATGCGCATCCCGGGCGTCACCCCGGAGACCACGGTCGGCGGGTAGAACCAGCCCGGCCCGGCCGGGCGCTCCCCGCCGCACAGCACCGTCGCGCCCTTCTCCACGGCGTCCGCGACCAGCGCCTCGACCTCGGCGCGGCCCTCCTCGCTGACGAGGGGGCCGACGTCGGTGGCGTCGTCCATCGGGTCGCCGACCTTCTGCGCGCGCATGTTCTCCACGAAGAGCCGCTCGAACTCGTCGGCGCAGCCGATGTCGGCGATGAACCGCTTCGCCGAGATGCAGCTCTGCCCGTTGTTGAGGCACCGCGACTCCGCCGCCGTGCGCGCCGCCGCCTCGATGTCGGCGGACGGCATCACCACGAACGGGTCGCTGCCGCCGAGCTCCAGCACGCTCGGCTTGATCTCGTCCCCGGCGATCGCCGCGACCGACCGCCCGGCGGGCTCGCTCCCGGTCAGCGTCGCGGCCTTCACGCGCGGGTCGCGCAGCACCCGCTCGACCTTCGCCGAACCGATCAGCAGCGTCTGGAACGCGCCCTCGGGGAACCCGGCGCGGCGGAACAGGTCCTCCAGGAACAGCGCCGTCTGCGGGACGTTCGAGGAGTGCTTCAGCAGCCCCGTGTTCCCCGCCATCAGCCCCGGCGCCGCGAACCTGATCACCTGCCAGAGCGGGAAGTTCCACGGCATGACCGCCAGCACCGGCCCGAGCGGCTCGTAGCGGACGTAGGCGTCGGACGCCCCCACGTCTGCCGCCCCGGCGGGCCGCCGGTCGGCGAGGAACTCGGCCGCGTGCCCGGCGTAGTACCGGCACGCCTTCGCGCACTTCTGCGCCTCCGCCCCGGCGGCCTTCAGCGTCTTGCCCATCTCCGTCGTCAGCATCGCGCCGATCTGCTCGGCCTCCCGGTCGAGGATGTCCGCCGCCGCGTTCATCCACTCCGCGCGCCGCTCCAAGGGCGTGTGCCGGTAGGAGGCGAACGTCTCAGCCGCCAGCGCGATGCGGCGGTCGACCTCCTCGTCGGTGTGGGCGTCGAAGGTCTTCTCGACCTCGCCCGTCGCGGGGTTGGTCGTCGCGATCGTCGTCATGTCGGGATGCTCCCTGATAGTCCGGTCCGTTGACCGGCACGTGCCCGGGTGGCCTCCCAGGAAACGCCCGTCAGGCGGGGACCACGCACACCGGCGACGGCACGGCGAGGGGCGTTCCGGCCGGCACCGGGACGCCGTCGCCGCCGATCCGGAAGGTCGTGATCGTGCCTTCGCGCTCGTTCGCCACGTGCATCCACTCGGCGTCCGCGTGCAGGTCGCGGGGCCAGTGCCCGCCGGACGGGACGTCCGCGACCGGCGCGAGCGCCGCGCCCCCGTCCAGCACCCGGTGCGCCGTCACCACGTCCGCGCCGCGCATGGAGGTGTACACGAACCGGCCGCCGTCCCCGAGCTTGATCGCCGCGCCCTGGCCCGTGCCCGGACCGGCCGTCGCCGGCGACTCGGCCGCGACCTCCAGGGCCGCGTACCCGCCCAGCGGCCGCAGCACGAGCACCGCCGCGGCCAGCTCGGTCAGCACGTACACGTGCCCGCTCGGATGGACCGCCAGGTGCCGCGGCCCGTACCCGTCCGGCAGCGGCGTCTCCCCGGCGAGCCGCAGCGCGCCGCCCTCGACGCGGAACGACCGGACGAGGTCGGCGCCGAGGTCGGTGGTGAGCACGGTCCCGTCGGGGGCGTGCACCGCCATGTGGGCGTGCGGGCCCTCCTGCCGGTCGGCGCGCGGCCCGCCGCCGTGCCCCTCGGCCACGCCGGCGTCCCCGGCGAACCCGCCGCCGGCCGCCAGCGGGTAGGCCCGGACCGTCCCCGACCCGTAGTCGGCGGCGACCAGGTGGCTCCCGTCCGGCGCCACGGACAGGTGGCACGGCAGCGCCCCGGCCTCCCGCCGCCCGATCTCCCGCAGCCGCCCGCCCTCGGCCGCGTAGGCGGTGACGCCGCCCGCGTCCTCCTCGCGCACCGCGTACAGGGCGCCCCCGTGCACCGCCAGGTAGGACGGGCAGACCGCCTCGGCCGCGAGCTCCGGCGGCTCCAGCGCCCCGCCGGCGCCCCGCAGCACCCGGTAGATCCCGGCGCCGTCCCCGGCCTCGCCGGTGTACGTGCCCACCCAGAACGCCCGCTCGCTCACCCGGCCCCACCCCGATCGTGATCCACACTGAGACGGCCGACGGCGAGCCTAGCCCCGGCCGCGCCCGAGATCCCCCGCGACACGGCCACCGGAACCCGACCGGGCGGAACACGATGAACCGCGGCGAGCCGCCGAGTGCGGGAGTCAGCGCAACGAGGCGACGACGGCTCGGGCGATCCGCTGGGCGTCGCGGTTCGCGGTGGCCTGGTCCAGCCCGGTTCCGGTGGTCACCGCCCAAGGACGGGCGTAGTCCTGCCCTTCCCAGTCGATCACCATGTTGACGTTCTGGACGCGGCAGTACAGGTAGCGGCCGCTCATCGAGTAGTCCTGCCGGGGGTCTCCGATCACCCCGCTCACGGCGTTCTTGCGTGATATCCGGAATCCCAGGCATTCGTCCGCGATGTTGGCCACCTTCTCGACCGGCCCGGTCTCCACGACCTGCCGCCCCTCGCGCGTCCGGTCGTCCGCCAGCTCTTTCCGCACGTACGAGGCCTTCTTCTTCGCCTCCGCGATGCCGGCCTTCAGCGTCACCTGGAGGGTGAGGACGCGATTGCGCCGGGCGCCGAGCACCGTCCAGGAGAAGTGCTCCTCTCTCGTCCGGCTGTTGAACGGGTCGCTCCAGAACTTGCTCCCGGCGAGGTCGGCGGGGAGCGCGCCGGAGACGGCGCGGTCGATCTCGGGAAGTCCGGTGACAAGGCCCTCCGCGTTCGTTTCGACCGCGGACGGCGTGCCCGGAGCGGGCGCCGCGGAGTCGCGGCCGTCGCCCGTCGTGTCCGAGAGCGGGCCGCACGCGCCCGCGCCCACGACGCAGAGGAGCCCGATCACGGCCCTTGCCCCGCCGCGCCTCACGCCGTTCCGATGCGGCCCCGTCATGGGCGGCACCTCACTTGCCGAAATGCTCGGTGACCTCACCGAGCTGGGACACGACGCCGCCGACCGTGTTCACGGTCTCACCGGCCGGCTTCAGCGGCCCGATGAGCCCCATCAGATCGCCGACGGTCTGCGCCCCTCCGCCGATCTTCTGCATGTCCGCTCCGACGGTCTTGGCATCCAGGTTCAGGCCCTCAAGGTGCTCTTTCTCCGATTTCAGCTGCTTGCTCAGTTCGTCGATCCGCGGGGAGTACCACTGGACCTGCCCCTGCCGCAGCAGCCCGCCGGGATCCAGCTGCCCCACCTTGGACTTGCCCCGGTAGTAGTTGAGCATTTCCAGGAGCACTTCACCGATCTTCGCCAGCTCTTGGGCGGCTATCTCGCGGGCCTCCTGGGCCTGCTTTATGTACTGAGCGCCTCGATGGACGTATTGGCTCATCAGGGTGTTCGATCCGGGATAATCGAGATTGGGGCGGGGCGCGCCCGTCTTCTCCCAATCGTGCCCCCGCAGGAAGTAGCCCTTCTCCAGGCCTTCGCTCACCTCCTGCTCGATCGCGTGCTCAAGGGTGGCGAGCTTCTCCGCGAGGTGATCGACGATGCCGGCGGTGGCGGCCACTATCTTGTCCAGTGCGGAGAGCATGGACGAATCCTGGCCGTAACTGGCTCTGAAGGCCCCGGCGCTCCGGCCGCTCCACTGCACCCCGTCCTGCCTGTCCAGCAGTTTGTTGACCGTGCCGCGCAACTGATCGACGAGCGGGTTCCCCTTCAGCGCCAGATCGTAGAGCGAGGTCGCCAGGTTCTGCAGGCCGTAGAAGTCGCCGTGCACGTAGTGCCCCCATGTGGGGGGAAGGTAAGGGCGCACATCCGGCATCTCGGCGGGAGTGAACGCGTGAATGGCCGGTGCGTCCGGGTCCGGGTCCGGTGCCACGGTGGTCCTCAGCCTTTCGGTCCGGTGAGTGCGCTGAAGTTGGGCAGGTCCGTCCGCAGGGTGGAGGCGGTCACCGCGGCCTGCATGATGGAGGCGATCGACTCGTCATCGGCCGCCTGGTAGTTCTCGGCCACCAGCTGGAGTTTCTCCCCGTGCTGCCATACGGCGTCCGCGAGGGCCCCGTGCACCAGGTAGATCATGTCCAGGACGGTGCCGAGCGTCTCGTCCGTGTGCGGGTCGCCCGTCGGGGGCTTCGCCAGGCTCCCGGACGTTGCGTAGCTCTTATATTCTTCGGCCACTTTCTTGAAGCCGTGGCCGGCATAGATGATCGCGTCGATGTCGGCTTGGTATCCGCCCATCTCATCCCCCTGTTCGCGTGATGGCGCTAGCCGATGGCCGATCTCAAGGCCGGGTCGACTACGACGGGAACCCTTCCGGCCACCTGCCGGAGAAGTTCGATGATCTCGACCTCCACGTAGTTCTGCTCCGCGCCCAGCACCTGGAGGAGCTTGTCAGGTGATGTGTAGACGGCGAGTCCCGCCGTTCCCTCGTTCAGTTCCCGCAGCTCGTAGGCCGCCCCGGTTCGTTCCGTCGTCTCCGAATGCGGTGCCGACGTGGGGACGAACACGAGAGAGGACGTCCGCTGGGAGTCGGGAACGGCTCGACGGCCGTTATCCGCCTGCGGTGGCGCTCCGGGACTTTCTCCCGTGCCGGGCGGCGAACTTCGCAGGCGGTCGGCCGCATCCTCTGGATCGCTCGGGGCGAAAGGGGTCGCGTGATTCAGCAAATCATT
>NZ_JBIQHY010000188.1:0-8222 GCF_044508335.1 Actinomadura sp. | reverse complement strand
CAGTGCATCACGCCGGGCGGACGCGGACAATCGCCATTCTGACCGGCTCTCCATAAATGCCATGACCAAAACTGCAAATAAATCCCGCTGTATCGTCAACCGGACGTCCGGCTACATTAGCCATAAAGCGGGGCGATCAACGCACCACCGAGTCAATGGGATGGATTGAACGTGCAGTCTCCCGACGAACGGGACCGGTGGACCAACGAGCTGACGGGGAGGATCGCCGGGTCGAGCGTCCAGGCCGGCTCCATCGCCGGCGGCGTGCACATCACCGCGCCCGGCGCGCCGGCCCTTCCCGCCCCCGCGCAGCTGCCGCCGTCCGGGCTGTTCGCGAACCGGCGCAGCGAGCTGCGGCAGCTGGCGGCGCTCGCGGAGCGGCCGGGGCCCGTGGTCCTCACCGGCCCCGGCGGCGTCGGCAAGACCACGCTCGCGCTGCGGTGGCTGCACGAGATCAAGGACGGCTACGAGGGCCAGCTGTTCATCGATCTGCGCGGCTTCTCCGGGACCGGGCCGCTCCCGCCCGACGAGCCGCTGGAGCGCTTCCTGCGCGCCCTCGGCGCGGCCCCGGAGAGCATCCCGGCCGCGGCCGAGGAGCAGTCCGCGCTGTTCCGGTCCATGACGACCGGCCGCCGGCTGGTCGTCATGCTCGACAACGCCGTGTCGGCGGCGCAGGTCCGCCCGCTGCTGCCCGGGGCGGGGCCGTCGCTGGTCGTGGTCACCTCGCGGCACCGGCTGACGGGGCTCGTCGTGGACGGCGCGCGGTTCCTGGACGTCGCCCCACTCGGCGAACCGGGGGCGCTGGAACTGCTGGAGCGGCTGATCGGCGCGGAGCGGATCGGCGCGGAACGCGACCACGCCCGCTCGCTCGTCGAGCTCTGCGGCACCCTGCCGCTGGCGGTCTGCGCGTCCGGCGCCCGGCTCGCGGCACGGCGGCGCTGGCCGATCGCCCGCGCGGTCGCCGAACTCGGCGACGAGGCGCGGCGGCTCTCCGCGCTGCGCACCGGCGAGGGCGACATCTCGGTGAGCGCCGTCTTCAACACCTCCTACCAGGCGCTCGGCGAAGAGGAGGCGGCGGCCTACCGGCTGCTCGGCGTCCACCCCGGGCCCGATCTCGGCGTCGCCGCGGCGGCGGCCCTCATCGGGACGGACGAGGAGCACGCCGCGCGCGTCCTGGACGGCCTCGTGGACGCCAGCCTGCTGCTCGAAGGCCCCGGCGACCGGTACCACTTCCACGACCTCGTCCGCCTGCACGCGCGGGACGCGTCCCGCGCGGCGGAACCGGAGCGCGGGGCCGCGTTCGAGCGGCTCGCCGGCTGGTACCTGGCGACCGCCGTGGCCGCCGACCTCACCCTCATGCCGGGGCGCTGGCATCTCGGCGAACGGTACGCGGCCCCGCCGGACGACCGGTTCCCGTCCCGCGGAGCGGCGCTGGAGTGGCTCGACCGGGAGCGCCCGAACCTGGCGGCGGTGGCGCGGGAGGCGCACGCCACCGGGCTGCACGCCGTCGCCTGGCAGCTCGCCGAGGCGATGTGGCCGCTGTTCCTGCAGCGCAAGCACTACGCGTCGTGGATCCGGATGTACGAGCTGGGCCGCGCCGCCGCCGGGTCCTGCGGCGACCCGCGCGCCGAGGCGCGGATGCTGGAAGGGCTCGGGGTCGCCCACCTCAACCTCCAGGACTTCGGCGCGGCGACCGGCCACTACGAGACCGCGCTGGCCCTGGAGCGGGAGTCCGGCCACCGGCTCGGCGAGGCGTCGGCGCTGGAGGGACTCGGCGTCGCGGCGCTCGCCACCGGCGCCCCGTCCCGTGCCGTCGAGCTGTTCGCCCTGGCGCGGGACGTCCACGTGAGCCTGGGGCGTCCGCGCGGGATCGCGCTGATGGACCGGCATATCGGCGAGGCGCTCAGCATGGCGGGGCGGCACGACGAGGCCGACGCGACGCTGGCCGGCGTGCTGGAGCAGTTCCCGCGGCGGGACGAGCCGTACCACCACGCGCGGACGCTCACCTGCCTCGGCGAGGCCCGGCTGCGCGCCGGGCGCCTGGACGAGGCCGCCGCCGCCCTCCGCGAGTCGCTGGCCGTCGCGCGGGAGACGGACGCGCCGCACGTGGCGGCGGGCGCGCTGCGCGAGCTGGCCCGGATCGCCGAGCGGCGGGGCGACCCGGCGGCCGAGCGCCCGCTGCTGGAGCAGGCGCTCGCCCTCTACGCCGATCTCGGCTCGCCGCAGGCCGCGCAGGTCAGCGAGCGGCTCGCCGAGCTGCCGGGCGCGCCGCCGGGCGAGCCGCCGGGCGAGCCGCCGGGCGCGTCGCCGGGTGATGCCGCACCCTGACCACCGTGACCGTGTTCCCGCGGACGAGGGTGAGCCGGGCGAGCGTGCCCACCGGACGCCCGCCCGACACGAGCCAGGCATGCAGGGCGGACGCGTACAGGGCCGCGTCGGCCGGGGGGCACGTCCCGCCGAGGACGGGGTCGAGCCGTGCGTCCAGGCCGCGCGCAGCGACCAGGCAGCCCCGCTCGTTGACGGTCACCGCGACGAGGCACCCCGGATGGGCCGCCAGGAGCCGGGCGGGGTCCCCGGCGCCGCCGACGATCACGTCCGCGCACGCCAGCCAGGCCCGCGACGCCTCGTCCGGCCCGGCAACGAGGTGCTCGTCGCACGGCGGCGGGCCGGAGCCGGCGGGCGAGCGCCGAAGCGTCAGCGCCCGCCCGCCGACGAGGACCCGCTCCGCTCCCGGCAGGCCGTCCCAGACCCGCACGAGCGCGACCATCACGCCGCCCGCAGGCCGCAGGACGCCGGGAGCGGGACCGGCTCGACGTCCGGCGGGCGGTCCCGGTCGGGCAGCCGCAGCAGCCGGTACATCTCCTCGCGGATGAGGCGGGCCGCCTGCCCCGGCCGGGAGGTGATGTCGCCGCGGATCGCGGCATGGACCCGCCCGGTGAACGCGTGCGCGGCCTCCTCCACCTGCGGCGCGAGCGGCCGGTCCGTGTCGAGCCGCGGGGCGAGCGCGCCGAGCCGCGCGACATGGGTTCCGGGGGCCACCGCGTCCTCCGGGAAGGCCCCCAGCAGCACCGGCACCCCGATCGCGGCGCCGTAGCAGGTGACGGACCCGTGGTCGCCGATCAGCACGTCGGCCGCGACCAGCCCGGCGCGCCACCCCTCCTCGGGCGGGAACAGCCGCACGCCGAGCCGCAGGCAGTCGGTGTGCCAGGCGAGCACCTGGCGCCGGCCGTGGTAGGCCCAGACGTGCGGGTGCAGCGCGGCCACGATCTTGTACCGCTCGCGCGGCAGCTCGGCGGCGAGGCGCAGCAGCAGGTCGAAGTGGCGGCCGAGCAGCGAGTCCCCGTTCCAGGTGGAGCTGACGAAGAGGAGCCGCTGACCGGGCCGCACCCCGAGCGCGCGGCGGTACGTCCTCCGGTAGGGGAGGCTCGCGAGCAGCCTGTCCAGGCAAGGGTCGCCTGCGGCGAACGCCACCGGACGCGCCTCCGGGCACTCGCGTTCGAGCATCTCCAGGTGCCGGTCGTGCGCCAGGACGATCGACGACGGCACGACCCTCCCGGCGACGACGAGCCGCTCCCTGATCAGCCCGGTGACGGGACGTGCGGCGGCCGGGCCGTCGCCGCGGAGGCGGGCCAGCAGCTTCCCCGGACCTGCGCCGTGCAGCACGGTCATGACCGGGCCGTGCAGGTTCTCCAGCATCCCGTTGCTCGCCGCGACGATGAGGTCCCACTTGGTCGACACGGACTGCCGCCACGGCAGCACGAGCCCGCCGAGGCTCCGCAGATGCTCCTCCAGCCCGCCGGTGAACACCGACGCCGGCGGGGCCGTGTAGGCGACGGCGACGCGCCGGTCGGACTCCAGCAGCGGGATGACGTCGGCGAGCCGCGTCGCGGCGGTCAGATGGTGCGCGACGGCCAGGACCGCCCGGCGCGCCGGCACGGTCGCGCCGCGCAGAGCGTCCAGCCCGAACGGGCCCGGCACCCAGGAGTCGGCCGAGAAGATCATCTCAGCCTCCCTGCAGGACGCGGCCGGCCGGCCGGCGGCCGATGCGGAACGGCGGCGAGACCGGATCGGCCACGGGGATCGTGGCGGGCTGCGGCAGCCGGAGCAGCCCGTACATCAGGCTGCGGATGTTGCGGTCGAACCGCCCCGGCTCGGACGTGATCCGCCCGAGGACGGGCCGGACCCGCTCCGGCCGCCACCGCGCCGCCGCCTCGGCCAGCTGCGGGCGGACGGGCCGGTGCGCCGCGAACCGCACCGCGAGCAGGCGCAGCGCGTCCCCCGGCGGCGGTCCCGTGATGAGCACCGGGACGCCGGTGATCGTCCCGTAGCGCGTGACGGGCCCCGGCGGCCCGAGGATCCAGTCGGCGGCGGCGAGCGCGGCCCGCCAGTCCGCCTCCGGCGGCATCAGGCTCAGCCCCGCCCGCAGGTGGACCGCGAGCCTCTCCGGGCACCGGTCGCCGCGCGGGTCGGGGACGCCGAGCACGAGGTAGCGGTCGGACGGCAGCTCGGCGAGCAGGCGGCCCACGACGTCCGGCGACCGGCGGCACGCGCACACCCCGGCGCCGCCGGCCGCGGGCAGCGCGACCACGACGAGCCCGCGCCGCCCGCCGACGCCCAGCGCGCGCCGGTAGAAGTCGCGCAGCGGCAGGCTCGCCACCAAGCGATCATGATCAGAGTCGCCGACCACGTGGCCGTCCCGGGCGTCCGGGGGGCGGTCCAGGTGGTGGGCGTAGGTGAAGACGGTCGGCGCGGGCCGGTGCGCCACCTCAGCGGTGATCGTCCCGGGCAGCGCGATGAGCGGCGCGGCCGGCGGGCCCTCGGGAACCCGGTGCGCGGTGACGACCAGGCCCACATCGCCGCCCGCGAGTTCGGACAAGGACAGCGGTGCGGCGCCCGCGTCCTTGAGCATCACCTCCACAGCTGCCGAGGACGGCCCGGGGGCCGCCGCGAAGAGCACGCGCAGCCGCGGGTCGGTGCCCGCGAGCCGCGCCACGTCCAGTGCGGGCTGGCCCCGTACGGGCGAGCCCACGACAACCAGCACGGTGCGCCGGTCCCCCAGCCGTCCCCACCAGCCGGGGTCGAACCCGGTCAGGGCCCGACGCCATTCGAAGCCGGTCATTGCCGTCAACGAACCCCCTTCGTCCTCGGATGCGAACATCCGTCCCTCCGTCGCGGACCGAAAAGACCCGCCCTCCGGAATCGAGTGTCCGCCGAGGAACTTGACGAAAACTTGCAATCATCCTGACTCGGTGAGTAGTGGGAGCTCCGGGAAGTCCCGGGGAACGCGGCTCCGCCCTGGCCATTCGGTGCACACGATGCCAAAATCGGCTCAGGAGGAGATTTCCACAAAGGGGAACCGGTGGAGTTCCGCATCTTGGGCGCCGTCGAGTTGTGGGTGAACGGCCGGCGGCGCGACCTCGGAACGCCCAAGGAACGCTGCGTGCTGGCCGTGCTGCTCCTCAGCGTCCGGCAGCCGGTGCCCACCGAGACCATCATCCGCCGGGTATGGGACCGCGACCCGCCGGCCAAGGCCCGGCAGGGCCTGCAGGTCTACATGACGCGGCTGCGCCACAGGCTGGAGGACGCGGAAGGCGCCACACTGATCTCCAGGCAGGGGTCCTATCTGCTCGACGTCGACGATGACTCCGTCGACCTCTACCGGTTCCGGCGGCTGCGCGACCAGGCCCGCGCGATCGCCGAGAGCGGCGACGACGAATACGCCCTCGATCACCACCGCCAAGCCGCGGAGTTGTGCCGGGCCGAACCGCTCGCCGACCTGTCCGGCGGCTGGGCCGAACGCACCCGGCACAATTTGGAGCAGGAGTTGCTGTCCGCCGCGTTCGCGCGCATCGATCTGGAGTTGAAGCACGGCAACCACGCCGACGTCCTCCGCGAGTTATCGGATCTGACCGAGCGCCATCCGCTGGACGAGCGGCCCGTCGAACGGCTCATGAAGGCGCTCTACCGCTGCGGGCGGCAGGCCGAGGCACTGGAGGTCTACCGGCGCGCGCACGACCTTTTCGCGGCGGAACTCGGCACGGACCCCGGCCCCGGGCTGCGGCGGCTCCAGCAGCAGATCCTGCGGGGCGACCCGGACCTGCTGCGCGTCCCCGGCACCCAGCTGAGCCTGGACCGGCGCCCGCACACGCTGCCGCACCGCGCGCGGGTCTTCGTCGGACGCGACGACGAGATGCGGCAGCTCCTGGACACGGTGCCCGGCATCGCCGGTCCGCCCGCAGGCGCCGCGATGCCCGTCATAGCGATCGACGGCATGGCCGGGGTGGGCAAGTCGGCGCTCGCCGTCCAGTTGGCGCACCGGCTCGCCGAGCACTATCCCGACGGGACCATGTACCTCGACCTGCACGCGAACGACGCCCGGCAGGAGCCCGTCGATCCGGCGGACGCCCTGCACACGCTGCTCCGCATGATCGGCGTCCCGGTGACCCGGGTGCCGCGGGCACTTGACGAGCGCGCCGCGCTGTGGCGGTCCGAGCTGGCGGGCAGCCGCGCGATCCTCGTCCTGGACGACGTGGCCGGGCACGACCAGGTGAGGCCGCTGCTCCCCGGATCCGCCGGCTGCCTGGTGATCGTGACGAGCCGCCGCCGGCTGACCGGGCTGCACGACGCCTGGCCGCTGTCGCTGGAGACCCTGTCCCTCCAGGACGCGACGGCGCTGTTCACCGGTATCGCGGGCCCCGGGCGCGCCAAGGCCGGCGCCGACGTCGCCGCGGTCGTGGAGCGCTGCGGGCGGCTGCCGCTGGCGGTGAGCATGGCGGCGAGCCGGCTGCGCCACCGCCGCGCGTGGGACGTCCGCGACCTGCTGGACCGGCTGTCCGCCGACGACATGCGGCTGGACGAACTGCGCGACGAGGACCGCGGGATAGCCGCCGTGTTCGAGGTGTCCTACCGCGGTCTCGCACCGCCGCTGCGGGACGCGTTCCGTGCGTTCGGCCTGCACCCCGGCCCCGACCTGACCGCCGACGCCGCCGCCGCGGCACTGGCGTGCCCGCTCCGGGAGGCCGAGCGGATCCTCGAGGAGCTGCTCGACCGCCACCTGATCACCGAGCCCGCCCGCGGCCGATACCGCTTCCACGACCTCGTGCAGGACTACGCGCGCCGCGTGGCCCGCCGGACCGACGCCGACGAGGACCGCCGCCGGACCGTCCACCGGTTCCTGGACTTCTACCTCGCGGCGGCCGGCCACGCGAACCACCTGCTGTTCCCGCACCAAGAGCCGACCGGCCGGCCGCACTCCGCGCCGCCCCTCGCGGACGAGGCGGACGCGGCGGAATGGTTCGCCGCCGAGCACGCCTGCCTCCTGAACGCCGCCGCCGAAGCCGACCGCATCGGCTCGGCGACGCACGTCGCCGGCTTCTCCCGCGTGCTCGCCGGGCATCTGGAGTCGCGCGGCCACTGGGACACCGCCGCACACCTGCACACCAGGGCCGTCGAGGCGCTCCGGCGCCTGAACGACCGTCCGGGCACCGCCCGCGCCCTGACCGACCTGAGCCACATCCGTTTCCGCGTCGGCGACTACGACAGCGCGATGGAAAATGCGGAAAAGGCGCTGCAAATCTACCGTTCAACCGGTGACCGCCGTGGAGAGGCGCATATTCTCGGCCGCATTAGCCTCATCCACTGGCATCTATCCCGCTTCCCCGAGGCATTGGCCCACTGCCGGGCGGCGGTGGAAATCCACCGCGCCCTCGGCGACCGGCATGGAGAAGCGGAGAACCTCGATCGCAACGCGATCATCCTGGAGTTCACCGGCGACTACCGCGAGGCCGAACGGCTCCGCTTCAAGGCCCTCGCGATCCTCACCGAGATCGACGCCCCGCGCCTGCGGACGATGGCGCTCAACAACATGGGCGACCTGATGATCCGCATGGGCGACGTCGACCGCGCCGCCGAGTACTACGCGCAGACCGCCGGCGCCGCCGAGCTGAGCCGCCAGCATGAGGCCATCGTGCTCATCAACGCGGCCAACGTCCACCGCCGCACCGGAGCCTACGAAACGGCCCTGGCCAATTACCGCGCGGCCCTCGCGATAGCGATGGAATTGGGCGATCGGAGAACACAGGTCGACACCCTCATCGGTATCGGCGCCACTTTACATAGCATTGGCCGCTACGGTGATGCTTTAATTCATCACGAACGAGCTGTAGCCATTTCACGCTCGATCAAGGAGCGTTACGAAGAGACCGTTGCCCTCCGCCACCTAG
>NZ_JBIQHY010000053.1:30483-42275 GCF_044508335.1 Actinomadura sp. | reverse complement strand
CACGCGGACGGCGGCGTCACGCCCTCCCGGTAGTAGAGGAGCCCGACGTCCACGTTGAAGGGGACGGCGTACTGCTCGCCGTCCCACTCGCCCGTCCGCAGCGCCGCGGGGAAGAAGTCGTCCAGGTCGTCGATGCCCTCCAGCGGACGCAGGTAGCCGGCGTCGGCGAACTGCGCCGTCCACGTGTTGTCCATGATCAGGACGTCGTAGGCGCAGCCGCCGGACTCCTCCACCGCCTTGATCTGGCTGTGCTGCAGGTCGGTGGACTCCGCCACCTCCACGAGCGTGGCGTGCGGGTGCGGGCGGCCGTCCGGGTAGCGGCCCTCGTTCCACTGCCGGATCAACGCGCGCCGCTGGTTCTTCAGGCTGACGTCCGTCCCGCCCGCGACGAACAGCTCGGCCCGGTCGCAGCCGGCCTTCATCGCCGGGTACGACGCGTCCGGCCACAGCACCGCCACCAGCCACGCGGCCAGCACGAGCGCCGCCCCGGCCGCCGCGGCGACCCAGGCCCTCCGGCTCTGCGGCACCCCTCTCATCGCAGCTCCGACAGCAGTTCGGCGGCCTGCTCGGCCTCGGGCGCCCCGGTCAGCGCCACGCAGCCCTTCCCGTCCTCCGGGCCGAGCGCGGCCGCGATCTCCTTCACGGGCGAGGCGTCGCACGTCGCGGGGCCGGTCAGCACCACGGTGAGCCGCAGCCCCGGATGCCGCTCGCGGAACTCGCCGGACAGCCACTTCACCCGCGACCCGAGCCCCGGGTTGGTGGCCGGGACCTGCCCGTCGGTGACGAGGACGAGGTTCTGCCTGCCGGGCCCGAGGCCGGCCGCCGCGATCGCGTCGCTGAGCGGCTGGTCGGCCCCGCCGGACGCGACCGCCTGCAGCCGGCTGGTGATCGCGCTCTTCTGCTCCGGGGACGCCGCGTCCTGCGGGACGTTCCCGAACGTCTCGGGGCTGCCCGGCGGCGCCGTCGCCGACGACACCTGCAGGCCGGCGCGGTCGTTGCTCTGCAACTGCGCCACGAGGCTGCGCAGGAACGACGTCCCGCGCGCGAGGCGGGAGCCGCCGCGGGCCTGCGCGGCGCCGCCCATCGACCCGGACACGTCCAGCATCAGCGACACCGACGTCCGGGGGCGCGCCGCCCCGATCCGGTCGAGGGTCTCCTGCACGCCCGCCGGCGGCTGCAGCCCGACGACGGGCGGCATGACGCGGGCGCCGACCATGCCCTGCAGCCGCGACAGGTAGTAGTGCCGGGTGTCGCCCTCGCGGGGCGCCGGGACGACGCCGCGGTCGTCGCGGAACCCCTGCAGCGTCAGCGGGTTGCGGTCCAGCCACTCGCGGAACGCGGTGACCGCCGCGTCCCGCTCCCGCGTGTCCTGGCCGCGCCACCTGACCTGGACGAACGGGTGGTCCAGCGTCGGCAGGTCGGTCGCGTAGTAAGGGTGCAGCCGCCACTCGGCGTAGGGGGCGGCGCCGGGGTCGACGGCCCCGCAGCGGTCGCCGAGCGGCCGCCCCATGTCGTAGTCGTGCAGCGCCTGCTCGGGCACGGCGACGGCGATGTCGTCCGGGGGCTCGGACTGCTGCGCGGCGGCCCGCTCCCGGAAGCGGCACAGCAGCGACACCGCGTCCGGGGCCACCAGGTCGGCGGGTTCGGCGAACCGCTCGTCCGCCGCGTCGCCGCCCGGCATCCCGTCGTACAGCGCGGGCGTGACGGCGAGCGCCGCCGCCGACGTCTCCGGGACGGGGCGGGCGATCGCGCGCAGCCGCACCCCCGCGTCCGCGATCCGGTCCAGCAGCGCCGCCGTGGCCGGCGCGATCGGCGCCGCGATCGGGTCGGCCACGGACTCGTGCGCCTTGGTGAACAGCGCCAGCACCAGCGGCGACGTCCCGACCGAGCCGCGCACCCGGAACACCGGGTCGCCCTTGCCGGCCGGGGCTCCCGCGACCGCCCCCGCCGCCGTGGTCTGGCCGGGCCCCTTGGGGACGAAGTCGTACTCCGCCGTCGACGACGGGATCCAGATGTCGGGCTGCGGGCCGAACAGCTGCTGGTCGTCGGCGTGGCCCGGGTCGGCCGCCTCGCTGTGCCGCCACAGCAGCCGGAACCCGTCGTACAGCGAGACGGGCCCCGCCTCCGGGACGACGGTGACGCTGTACTCGCGGCAGCCGCGGTCCTCGCTGTCGTCGGCGAACTCGGCCGCGGCGGCGCGCAGCGGCGTCAGCGTCTCCGGCGCGGTGAGCACCCGCAGTTCGAGGGGCTGCCCGCACGGGCTCGCGTGCTCGCGGAGCCGGTGCACGCCGGTACCGGCCAGCAGCACGAGCGCCATCAGCGCGGCCCCGCCGAGCCCCCACCCGAGGACCGCGCCGCCCCGCCGCAGCGTCCGCGACACGCGTTCCAGGACGGCGTGCACCATCCGCGGGTAGAAGGCGAACAGGGCGCCCGTCACCACGGCGAGGATCAGCAGCGCGACGGCCGCGTTCAGCCAGAACGTGCCGTGCACCAGCGTCACCCCGAGGCTGACGATCAGCGCCGAGCACACGTCGATCGCGATGACCTGGAGGATCCGGCGGAGCCAGCCCGGTAACCCGTCTCGGCGCCCGGGGCCGGGTGGCCGGCCGCCGCCGTACGGTTGCGTCATCCCCGTCCCATCGACGCGCAGGTTCGCTCTCGGCCCCCGGTTCTGACGCTTCATGATACGTAGCCGCCCCCTCACGGTCAGGCGGGTTTCGCTGTCCGGGGCCGGTCGGTCTTCGCGGGGCCGGTGCGCCCGACCGTCTTGACGGACCGCCAGCAAGGTGGGTCAGATGGATCCGGGGGCCCCCGGCCGCCAGTCCCGGACAGAGGAGATGCCGTATGGGTGTCGAAGGTGTCGGCTTCTACGAGATCGCACGGAACGACCCGGACCGCCCCGCCGTCCTCGCCCCCGGCGGACCGGTGACGTACGGCGGGCTGCACGCCGAGGTGAACCGCCTCTCCCGCGCGCTCGGCGACATCGGCCTCGGCCCCGGCGACGTGCTGGCGACCGTCCTCGGTAACCGCCGCGAGTTCCTCACCGTGATGCTGGCCGCGATGCAGTCGGGGCTCTACCTCGTGCCGGTGAGCCGCCACCTGACCGAGCCCGAGATCGGCTACATCCTCGCCGACTCCGGCGCCAGGGCCGTCGTCACCGAGAGCGAGTTCGCCGGCGCGGTCTCCGGCGCCGCCGACGAGGCGGGCGTGCCGGCCGAGGGGCGGGTGAGCGCCGACGAGGCGGAGGGGTACCGCCCGCTCGCCGGGCTGTGCGCGTCCGGGAGCGCCGACCCGCCCGCCAAGCGGCAGATGGGCTCGGTCATGCTCTACACCTCCGGGACCACGGGACGGCCCAAGGGCGTCCGGCGCCCGCTCATGGACATCCCGCCCGAGATGCTGTTCGAGGTCATGCGGCAGACGCTGATGAAGAACCTCAGCCTCGAACCCGGCGACGACGAGGTCCATCTCGTCGTCGGGCCGCTGTACCACTCGGCGCCGTGCGTCCATGCGCTGATGGCGCTCAGCCTCGGCCACGCCGTGGTGATCTCCGCCCACTTCGGACCCGAGCGGACCCTGGAGCTGATCCAGCGGCACCGCGTCACCAACTCGCTGATGGTGCCGACCATGTTCCACCGCATGCTCGGGCTGCCGGACGAGGTCAAGGCGAAGTACGACGTGTCGTCGCTGCGGCAGGTGTTCCACACGGCCGCGCCCATCCCGGTGGAGACCAAGCAGCGGATGATGGACTGGTGGGGTCCCGTCCTCTACGAGTACTACGGCTCCACCGAGAGCGGCCCCGTCGTGGTCGCCGGCCCGCACGAGTGGCTCGCCCGCCCCGGCACGGTCGGCCGCGCCGTCGAGGGCGTCCAGATCAAGATCCTCGACCCGGACGGCGCCGAGCTGCCGCCGGGGGAGACCGGCCTGATCTACGCGAGCGGGCAGCCGGGGTTCGAGTACCACGACGACCCGGAGAAGACCGCCGCCGCGATGCGCGGCGACTTCTACACCCCCGGCGACCTCGGCCGCCTCGACGAGGACGGCTGGCTCTACATGAGCGACCGGCGCACCGACCTCATCATCTCCGGCGGCGTCAACATCTACCCCGCCGAGATCGAGTCCGTGCTGCTGCAGCATCCGGCGGTGGGCGACGCCGTGGTGATCGGCGTCCCGGACGATGACTGGGGGCAGAGCGTCGTCGCGCTGATCGAGCCGGCCGAGGGCGCCGAGGCCGGCGGCGAGCTGGCCGCCGAGCTGCTCGCGTTCTGCGAGCCGCGGCTGGCGAAGCTGAAGCACCCCCGGCGGCTGGAGTTCCGCGCGTCGCTGCCGCGCACCCCGTCCGGCAAGCTCAGCCGCCGCCGCGTGCGGGAGGACTACCTGGGCGAACGGCGGGACTGACCGCTCCGCGGGCGCCGGCCGAAACTCGTCGCGGGAATCGTCGAACGCCTCGTGCGGCCGATGCGTACAACGGCACATGAAGGACCAGAAGGTCGCCCCGCTCGACGACGTCGCCCCGACCCCCGCCGCCACGACGAAGACCGACCTTCCCGTCATCACCGACCCGGCCGCCTACGCCGAGGAGGAGGCCGCGTCCGGCGGCGGGGCCGCGGAGCCCGGCGATCCGGGCGGGTCCGCCGATGACGACCGCGCCGGGATCGCACGCCTCGGTGACCCGGTCGCGGTCTGGCCGTGCGCCGGCTGCGGACGGCCCGTGCCGCAGCCGGTGCGCGGCGCCCGCACCGTCCGCTACTGCCAGGACCGCGACGGCGCGTGCGAGCGCGCCGCGCTGGAGGCGCGCGAACGCGGGCTGGAGTCCCCCGGGCTCACCGGGCAGGTCGCCTGGGCGTGGGAGATGGTCGACCGGCTGGAGGGCGTCGCCGACCGGCTCGCCGGCTCGCTGATGTCGGAGCTCAGCGTCGCCGGCGTCGAGCGGCGGGTCGCCGACGCCCGCGCCGAGGCCGCCGGGCAGATCGCGATCGCGCAGCGCGAGCGGGACGCCTCCCAGCGGCAGGCCGAGCGGGCGTGGCGGGAGACCGCCACCGCCCGCGCCCGCGCGGAGGCCGCCGAGCAGGAGGCCGCGTCCGCCCGCGCCTCGGTGGAGCGGCTCACGGCCGAGCGGGACGCCGCGCGGCAGGAGGCGGCGGAGGCCAGGGACGAGGTGGAGGCGGCGAAGGCGGCCCGGCTCGCCGCCGAGCGGGAGCGCGACCGCGTCGCGTCCCGGGAGGGCGAGCTGCTCGCCTCGCTGGAGAGCGCCCGGTCCGAGCTCGTCTCCCTGCACGGGCGGGTCTCGGAGGCCGAGACGCTGGTCGAGGGCCAGCGCGTCGAGGCCGCCGCGGCCAAGCGCACCGCCGACGACCTGCGCTCCGCCGTCCGCGAGGCCGAGGCGAAGCGCGGGCAGGCCGTCGCCGACCGCGACCAGATCCAGGCGCGGGCCCGCGAGCTGGAGCAGCACAACTGGCAGCTGTCCCGCACGGCCGAGGAGCTGCGCGCGGCGGTGCAGGCGCTCACCGCCGAACGCGACGCCGCCCGCGCCGAGGCCGACCGGGCGCGCCGCCGCGTCGACGCGCTCACCGCGCTGGCCGACCGGCACGACACCGGGCCGCGCCCGGTGGTCGACCGGGAGCCGCCCACGGGGCTGCACTCGCTGCCCCCCGTGAACGGGACGCGGGGCGGTTCGCTGCTGGACGGCGGCGACCCGCTGGCCACCGGGCCCCTGAACCGCAACGGGAGCGTCAACCGCAACGGACATCGCCTTCCCCACGCCGGCTGACGGTCACGCCGGCGGAGCGACGGACAGGTAGGAGGTGAGGCCCAACCCCCACACTGCACTGGCCCTGAACCGGCCGCCGTACCGCACCGGGGTGGTACGGCGGCCGGTGCTAGTCGCGGGCCTCCAGGTACTCGGCGTAGTCGAGGGCTCCCGCGCGGACGGCCGCGTGGACGGCGCGGGCGATGCGCGCGCCCCAGGCGGAGCGGGGACCCGCGAAGATCTCCGGCTCCCCTTCGGCGGCGGCCGCCACGCAGACCGCGTCGGACGCGGTGCCGGTGCACGGGAAGCCGGCCTCCAGGAGCGCCTGGGTCTTGGCCTCCGTCGCGGTGACGACCGCGTTCACCAGTGCCGCGTCGCTCAGCGGGACGGGCACGGCGACCACGATGTTGACGGTGCCGGGCGCCCAGGCGGGGCGGGGGTCCCCGTCCAGCGGCGCCAGCTCCGGGTCGGGGGTTCCGGCGGGGGAGGCCGCCCAGGTCGGGACCCGCAGCCCGACCGTCGCCGACGCGCGCACGCCCTCGTCGTCCCGCCGCACGGTGCGGGCGACGGACGCGGCCGTGAGCATCCCGACGCCGGGGCCGTCCAGCCCGTAGGACGCGGCCAGCTCGGCCAGGTGGGCGACCGGGTCGGTGCGCGAGTAGGCGCCCGCGACCTGCGCGTTCAGCACCCAGCGGAGCGGGCCGATCCCGCCGCCCAGCAGCGCCGACGAGATCGCCCGGTGCCCGCCGCCGGCCCGCCACACCGTCGCGGCGAGGCGCTTCCCGTCCTCCTCGCGCCACATCGTCTCTAGGTCCACCGGGTCTCCAGGTTCACGGGGTCTCCAGGTTCACGGGTGCTCCATGTTCACGGGCCGCTCCAGGGACAGGATCGGGCGGCCGTCCGGGCCCTCGGCGACGTGGACGCGCGCGTCGAAGTGCCTCTCGACGACGGCCCGGGTGAGGACCTTCCCGGGCGGGCCGGCCGCGGCGACCCGCCCGCCGGAGAGGAGGACGAGGGCGTCGGCGTACTGGCCGGCGAGGGTCAGGTCGTGGATGGTGGTGACCACCGTCAGCTCGTCGGACAGCCGAAGCCGGTCGATCAGCTCCATCACCTGCTGCTGGTGGCCTATGTCGAGGGCGGTGGTCGGCTCGTCCAGCAGCAGCACCGACGTCTGCTGCGCGAGGGCGCGCGCCAGCACCACCCGCTGCCGCTCGCCGCCGGAGAGGTGGCCCAGGGGCCGGGCGGCGAACGCGGTGAGGGCGAGGCGGTCCAGGACCTCCGCGGCGATGGCCCGGTCGCGGGCGCTCTCCCGGCCGAGATGCGGGATGTAGGGGGAACGTCCGAGAAGGGTGTAGTCGAACACGGTCATGCCCGCGGGCAGGTTCGGGCTCTGCGCGGCGTAGGCGACGATCCGGGCGCGCTGCCGCGGCTTGAGCCGCTGGAGGTCGGCGCCCGCCACGCTGATCCCGCCGTGCGACGCCACCAGGCCGAGGATCGCGCGGAGCAGCGTCGACTTCCCGGCGCCGTTCGGCCCGATGACCGCCGTCCACGACCCGGCCGGGACCTCCAGCGACACGCCGTTCAGGACCCGGCGGCCGCCGAGCGACACGTCCAGGTCCCGCACCTTGACGGTCACGTCTCCACCTGCCGGCGGGACGCGCGGAGCACCGCCACGAAGAACGGGCCGCCGACGAACGCGGTCACGACGCCGAGCGGCAGCTCGCCCGGGCTGATCACCGTCCGCGCCGCCAGGTCCACCACCTCCAGGAACGCCGCCCCGCCGAGCAGCGACAGCGGCAGCACCACCCGGTAGGAACCGCCCGCCAGCCGCCGCACGATGTGCGGCACGACGATGCCGACGAACCCGATCAGGCCGCTCACCGCGACCGCCGACGCCGTCGCCAGCGACGCCGCGACGAGCACGGTCAGCCGCACCCGCGCGGCGGACAGCCCGAGGCTCGCCGCCTCCTCGTCCCCGACGCTCAGCACGTCCAGGAGGCGGCCGTGCGCCAGCAGGACGACGGTCGAGACGAGCGCGTACGGGGCCACCAGCGACAGCTGGCGCCAGTCCGCCGTCCCGACCCCGCCGAGGATCCAGGAGAAGATCCGCTGGAGCTCCTCGGCGTTCATCTGCTGGAGGAACGTCTGCACCGCCGCCAGGAACGACGACACCGCGACGCCGGCCAGCACCAGCGTCGCCGCCCCGTCGCCGCCCGCCGTCCGGCCCAGCAGGTAGGCGAGCGCGACGCCGCAGATCGCGCCGGCGAACGCGGCGAGCGGCACCCCGTAGCCGGGGTCGCCCGGCACCAGGGCGATCACCAGCGTCGCCCCGACCCCGGCCCCCGCCGCCGCGCCCAGCAGGTACGGGTCGGCGAGCGGGTTGCGGAACACGCCCTGGTAGCCGGCGCCGGCCATGGCGAGCATCCCGCCGACCAGCGCCGCCATCAGGGCGCGCGGCACCCGCAGCTCGAACAGCACGCTCTCGTCGATCGGCCCGAACCCGGGGTCGGCGTGCACGAGCGGGAGCTTGTCGGCGAGCGCCTTCAGGACCCCGCCGACCGGCAGCCCCGCGGCTCCCACCAGCACCCCCGCCAGCAGCGCCGCGGCGAGGAGCGCGACCGCCGCCGCCAGCGGCAGCGGCCGCAGCCTCGCGTGGGAGCGGTCCGCCGTCACTGCACCTTCTGGACGGCGTCGCCGATCGCCTTGACCAGCTCGGGCAGGCGGGGCCCCCAGCGGGAGGCGATGTCGTCGTCGAGCTCGACCACGTTGCCGTCCTTCACCGCGCCGAGGCCGGACCAGCCCGGGCGCTTCGCCAGGGTCGCTGCGTTCTGCCCGCAGCACTTGGTGTCGGCGAGGAAGATGAGGTCGGGGTCCTGCTTGAGCAGGTACTCGCGTGACAGCTGCGGGTAGCCGCCGGACGCCTTGTCGGCCTTGTCGGCGACGTTCCGCAGCCCGAACAGCCCGTACACCTGGCCCAGGAACGTCTTCGACGTCACCGAGTGCAGCTGGCCGTCGAGCTCGTGGTAGTACGTCAGGCCCTTGGCCTTCGCGGACGCGGCGACCGTCTGCCGGATCCGCGCCCTCATGTCGTCGGCGAGCTTCTTCGCCTCATCGGCGTGGCCGGTGGCCCGGCCGATGTCGTCGATCTCGTCGTAGACGTCGTCCAGCTTCGTCGCGGCGGGCTCCAGCAGGACGGGGACCTTCACCTTCTCCAGGGCCTTGACGACGCCGTTGAGGTCGTCGGACACCACGACGAGGTCGGGCTTGTAGGCGATGATGGCCTCGGCGTTCGGCTTGAAGCCGGACAGCTTGCTGCGCGGCGCGTTCGCGGGGTAGTTCGAGTAGTCGCTGACCGCCACCACCTGCGGGCCGGCGCCGACGGCGAACAGCGTCTCGGTGTGGGTGGGGGAGAGCGAGACGATGCGCTTCGGCTTGGCGGGGATGGTCACCGCGCCGTTGGCGGCCTGGACGGTGACGCCCTGCGCGCCGCCGTCGCCGCCCGCGGCGCCGCCGTCGCCGCCACCGCCGCATGCGGCGGTGACCAGGGCGACGCCGATCGCCATCGCCGCGCCGAAAGTACGTACGGGTCTCATAGGAGCCTCCAGGCTGGAGGGAAGCCGCGGCCCGCTCATGACGGATCGCCCTTCCACGAGGTCGATGAACGTCGGCGCGCGCAGGAGGCGACCTGGCTCGGCCACTTCGAGAGGGGCACCACAGTTGCGGGACAGCGCCGGGATCTCACCGGACTTCGCTCCTGGGCGCGCAGCACCGCAACGCTATCAGGCAGGAAATCCCTGTCTGTCCGGGTCTCCGGAGTGAGTGCTCACTCCACCATTGACGGAGTGAGCACTCACTCCGTATGGTGGCGGCATGGAGAACGCGAGCCGGCGCCGGGCGCCGGGCATGAGCCCGCGGCAGCGCCGGGAGATGATCGTGCGGACCGCGCTGCCGCTGGTCGCCGAGCACGGCACGGCCGTGACCACCGGGCAGATCGCCCGGGCCGCGGGCATCGGCGAGGCGACGATCTTCCGCGTCTTCGCCGACAAGGACGAGCTGCTGGACGCCTGCGTCGCCGAGGCGCTGCGCCCCGACCACGTCCTGGCGGAGATCGAGGAGATCCCGCTCGACCAGCCGCTGCCCGCCCGGCTCGCCGAGGCGAGCGCCGCGATCGAGGCCTACCTCGTCCGCATGGGCATGGTCATCGGCGCCCTGCACGCCACCGGCCGCGGCCTGCGGGGGAGCGGCGACCCCCGCGGCGGGGAGGACGGCGCCCAGCCCGGCCGCGAGGCCGCCATGAACCGGACCCGGGACGCCATCGCGGAGCTCTTCGAGCCGGAGCGCGACCGGCTCCGCCTGTCCGCCGAGCAGACCGCGAGCCTGTTCATGGGGCTGGCGTTCACCCGCGCCCGCCCGCCCGCCGGGCCCGCTCCGTCGGGCCCGTCCGTGGAGGAGTGCCTGGACGTGTTCCTGCACGGCGCGCTCAGGGAGGAGACCGCCTGATGGCCATCAGCCTGAGCCACATGATCGTGACGGCCGCCGACAACGACGAGGCCGCCCGCTTCTTCGCCGGCGTCATGGGCCTGCGGTACACGGGGGTGCACCCGCACGCGCGGCACTTCGTGCCGATCCGCGTGAACGAGCGCCTCACCCTCGACTACCTGACGGTCGCGCACCCGCAGGGCCACCACCTGGCCTTCGACGTGGACGGCGGCACGTTCGACGCGGTCGTCGACCGCCTCGACGCGCGCGAGATCCCCTACGGCGACGAACCCGCGCACGCCGACAACGGGCGCGTCGACGAGGCCCACCCGCTCGGCGGGCGCGGCCTGTACTTCTCCGACTCCAGCGGCAACCTCTACGAGCTCATCGCGCCGCCGCGGACCTGAGGAACCGCCGGGTGCGCTCGCGGTCGCCGCCCGGCATGAAGCCGGCGGCGACGAAGTCGGTGACGCCCGCCTCGGCCAGCTCCTCCAGCCTGGCCGCGACCGCGTCCTCGTCGCCGACGACGGCGAGGTCGGCGGGGCCGTCCACGCCCTCCCGGTCCATCATCGCGCGGTACGACGGCAGGTGCCCGTACATCTCGAACGTCTTGGCGGCCTGCTCCCGCGCGCGCTCGGGGTCGCTCGTGACGCAGGTGGGCAGGGCGCACACGATCCGCGGCTCCGCGCGTCCGGCCGCCTCGGCCGCCGCCCTGATGGTGGGCGCGATGTGCTCGCGGACGGTCACGGGGCCGGTCATCCAGGGCACCGTCCCGCCGGCCCTCTCCCCCGCCAGCTTGAGCATCTTCGGGCCGAGCGCGGCCAGCAGCACCGGCACACGCCCCTCGTTGGGGACGCTCAACCCGATGCTGCCCTGCAGCGTCTCGCCCTTGAAGGACGCGTTCTCCCCGCTGAGCAGGGGGAGGAGCACCGACAGGTACTCGTCCATGTGCCGGAGGGGCCGGCCGTAGTCGTACCCGTACATGTCCTCGATGACGATCTTGTGCGACAGCCCGATGCCGAGCGTCAGCCGTCCCTCCAGGGCCAGCGCCGCCGTCCGCGCCTGCTGCGCCATGACGGCCGGGTGGCGCGGATACGTCGGCACGACCGCGGTGCCCAGCTCGATGCCCGGGACCCCGCGTCCGGCCACGGCGAGCGCGGTGAGCGCGTCCACCCCGAAGATCTGCGAGATCCAGGCCGACGAGAACCCGTCGTCGGCGGCGCGCCGCACATCGTCCGCCAGCTTGTCCAGCGCGTCCGCCCCGCCCCGTTCGTTCAGCAGAACACCAACCCGCACAACGACCTCCCTGGAACCGTGTAAACCGATCTTTACACAGGCGCCGTGCGATGCCGGTGCGGGGACACGGGGATCAGCGCGGACCGCGCGGCCGGTCGCGGGCGGCCCGGTCGCGGGCCTCCATGAAGAAGTCGAACAGCGCCGTCGCGCCGGGCAGCAGGCGCAGCGGCCGCGTCGCGCCGAAGGAGGCGTTCCAGAACGCCCCCTGGCGCGGTTCCCACGGACCGGCGTAGGCGTACGGCTCGTCCAGGTGGGAGTCGCCGGGGGACAC
>NZ_JBIQHY010000053.1:25830-30383 GCF_044508335.1 Actinomadura sp. | reverse complement strand
CGGCGAGCACCAGCTCCGCCACCCCGTGCAGCGATCGGCGGGCGGTTCGCAGGTCGGCCGTCATGTCTCCATCCTCCGTCGGGTGCGCTGCTCCTCCGGCAGAGCACGGCGCGGGCGCTCAGGAGCGGCCGGGGCCGCTCCCGGGCGCGTACTGCCGGGCCAGCTCCCGGTCGTTCGCCGCCCACCTGCGGTGCCGGGCGGCCGACTGCAGGTGGAGCTCGGCCTCCTCGGGATGGGCGGCGGCCATCCCCTCCAGCAGCGCCGCGGCCCGCTCGTGGGCGCGCGCCGAGGACACCATCGCCCGGCAGGCGTAGTCGTCGGCCTCACGCCGGCCCGCCGCGCCGCTCTCCGGGCCGTCCGCGCGGCTCGCGCGCGCCGTCACCCCGACCGGGCGGTCTTCGCTGTCCATAGCCGCCAGCCTGACGCCCGAGCCCGCCGATCAACCAGCCCTCCAGACACGTTCCCCTACCTACCCAGCTACCCGTTCGTTCAGCCCGCACCGGCATGACCGATCATGGAGACCGTGACGACTCCGGAACCGCTGACCCTCTACACCGCCGACGGGGTGCGCATCGACGCGGGTCACCTGCGGGGCGACGGCGGCGTGTGCTTCATACTCGCGCACGGGTTCACCTGCTCGTGGCGGCAGCCCGCCCTCCGCCGGATCGCCGGCGCCCTCAACGCGCACGGGGGCGTCGTCGCCCTCGACTTCCGCGGCCACGGACGGTCGGGCGGCCACACCACGGTCGGCGACAGGGAGGTCCTCGACCTCGGCGCGGCCGCGGACGCGGCCCGCCGCAGAGGCTACGAGCACGTCGTCGTCGCCGGGTTCTCGATGGGCGGCGCCGTCGCCGTCCGGTACGCGGCCCTGCACGGCGGGGCCGACGCGGTGGTGTCGGTGAGCGCGCCCGCCCGCTGGTACTACCGCGGCACGAAACCGATGCGGCGCGCCCACTGGGCGGTGGAACGCCGCCTCGGCCGGCTGGCGGTGCGCCTCGCCCGCGGTACCCGCGTCGCCCCGAAGGGCTGGGATCCGGTGCCCGAGGCGCCCCATGAGGTCGCCGGACGCATAGCCCCGGCGCCGCTCCTGGTCGTCCACGGCGACGCGGACGCGTTCTTCCCCCTCGAACACGCGCACCAGCTGTACGAGGCGGCGTCCGACCCGAAGGAACTGTGGATCGAGCCGGCGTTCGGGCACGCCGAGGTGGCGGCCACGCCCGCCCTGATCGAACGCATCGCGAAATGGGGGACCGGCGCCGTCTCGCGCTGACCTTCCGGGGTTATCCACATTTCCGGAGCCTCCGCCGCGGGGCTCGCCGGCGCGGGCACCATCGCCGCATGACCGGTTTCACCCTCACCTGGAGACGCACCGCCGGCGACTCGGTCGTGCCGGTCGGCCCGGGCGTCTGCTTCGTCCCGGCCAAGGGCGCGTCCCTCACCGCGCGGGCCGCCGCCCTCAGCGGTCTCCTCCCGCGGGAAGCCGTCGTGGGCCGCCGCACGGCCGCCTGGATATGGGGCCTGGACGTCCTGCCCCCGGGAGTGGACGAGGCCGGCTGGGACGTCGAACTCATCACTCCCAGAACGTCCGGCTCCGAACCGGTCACCGCCGACACCGTGGAGCTTCCGGCCGGCCACGTCATGGAGGAGGCCGATGTCCGCCTCACGTCCCCGGCCCGCACCGCGCTCGACTGCGCTCGATGGCTTCCCCGTCTCGCGGCGGTCGCCGCGCTCGACCAGTTCCTCCGGCAGGGCGTCGCCACCGGCGAACTCACCGCGATGGCCCGTGCGCTGGCGGGCTACCGCGGAAACAAACGCCTCCGCGAGATCATCCGCCTCGCCGATCGCGGCGCGGCCTCTCCCGGTGAGACGTGGGTTCGCGTCGCCCTCGCGGACACCGGCTTCCCTCGTCCGCACACCCAGGTTCCGGTGAGAGGTGCGCACGGCCGGCGGCTCTACATCGACCTCGGCTACCCGGACTTTCGCGTCGGCCTCGAATACGACGGGGAACGGCACCACACCGGGGCCCGCGCCCGTGGCCACGACACGGCCCGCCGCCGGTGGCTCGCCAAGGAGATGCGCTGGGAGGTCATCCCGGTCACCAAGGACTTCCTCGCCTACCCGGCCCCCTACCTGGAGGCCCTCCTGACCGCCCTGCTGCACCGGGGCTGGAACCCCGACAGCGCCACCGTGGACAGGATCGCCACCCGCCTGAGGAACCTGAACCGCCGACCCCGCTGACGCCGGCCGGCACAGGACTGCTCAGTCGCGGTCGAGGAGGTCGACCAGGCGCTTCGGGGCGACGAGGCGGTAGCTGTCCTCGATGAGTTCGGCCATCTCGTCCCAGTCGTGGTCGACGTCGAGGCGGGCGCCGACCCAGCCCTTGGCGCCCACGTACTTGGGGACGAAGAAGCGCTCGGGGCTCTCCGCCACGAGGGCCTCCTGCACACCGGGGCCGGCCTTGAACGTCATGTAGAGGCCGTCCTCGCTGGTCATCACGAACAGCTTGTCGCGGACCCGGAAGGAGGGCGCCGTGTGCCCGCCGAACGGCTTCTCCGTCGCCTCCGGCAGTGCAAGGCAGGTCTTCCTGATCAGCATCAGGGCGTCGACGTCGCTCACCGGGCGCTCCCCTCCGTTCGCGGGCATGCCCGCAATCGTAGACACAGGGTGTGACACATCCCGGCGCGCCGGCGGCCGGACCGCGCCGGCTCGGTGAGCGTCGCGCGGAGGTTCTGAGGCGAAGGTTCTAAGGGAGGGATGGACGCGGCCTCGGGAAGCGTCAGGCCGCGGCCATCCCGTGCGGTCGGCGGTACGGGCAACCGCCCCCGCTGGTCGTGGGAGCCCGGCGGGCGTCATGGCGCGCGGTTCGGGTGGGGCCGTTTCGCCCCGCCGGCCGGGGTGAAGGAGCGTGTTCACGGACGGAAGACATGCGGTGCCGGGGCGGGTGGAGGGGCGGTTTCGGCGAGCAGGGGGAGCGGGGCGAAGGTGTGGGACGACCAAAGGGCTCGGGAGGTTTCGTTCGGGTACCGGGTGACGGCGGGGGTCGTGTCCAGCACGTGGGTAAGGCGCTGGGTCGTGTCGAAGGCGGGCCAGCCCGGGGATCCGGTCTTGGCGAAGGCCGTCCATGCGGTGCGGATCTTCGTCGAGAGGGCCGCGGCCCCTTCGGTGTCGGTGATCAAGAGGTCGGCCATGCCGCCGCTGAGGTTGCCCCAGACGAGCGGGACGTCCAGTGCGTGGCAGGCGCCGAGGGGACCGCCGCGCCACGCGAGTTCGTACAGGTGGACGCGCCCGCCCGCGGCGGCCTGCGCCTCGGCGAGGTGCACGGTCGGCATGCGGAACAGCCAGTCGGAGTGGACGAGTTCGTACAGGGTCTCCGGCGGGACGCCCGGGAACGCGTCGGGGTAGCCCTCCGGGTCCGGGGCGAAGGTGCGCAGAGCGGTCGATGCCTGGTCGCCGGTGACGCGGCCGAGGAGGCCCTGCATCGCGACGAACAGCCGGTACTCGTCGCGGTTGTGGCCGGTGACCAGGGGGACGTCGCGGGCCGCTCCGGCCCTGAGCGCCTCCCACGGGGTCTGCGGCAGCACCTCGCCGTCCACGACCGGCGCGAAGGGCGTCGGCGTGTGGGAGACCGGGCCCCACCGCGGATGGTTCCGCATGGCGGCGGTCACCGTGTCGACGGCGCGCATCACGCGGGCGGGAGTGAGCGCGGCCAGGTCCTCGCGGACCGGGCGGGCGCCGGCCTCGGCGGCGATCGCGGCGCCGATGTCGCCGGCGAGCGGCGGGGAGAAGAAGACCCCGGGGACGCTCTGCGCGATCGCCCGGCGGAACAGGCCCCTGGCGCGCGGCATCGCGAGGAGCGCGGCGATCGAGCCCGCGCCCGCGGACTCGCCGAAGACGGTGACCTCGCCCGGGTCGCCGCCGAACGCCGCGATGTTCTCCTGCACCCACGCGAGGGCCGCGACCTGGTCGAGGAGGCCGCGGTTGGCGGGCGCGCCCGCGATCTGCCCGAAGCCCTCCATGGCCACGCGGTAGTTGAAGGTCACGACGACGACGCCGTCCCGGGCCGGCGCCGTGCCGTCGTAGTCCGGGTCGGACGAGTGCCCGATGAGGTAGGCGCCGCCGTAGATCCACACCATGACCGGCAGGCCCGCGCCGCCCGGGTCGGGCGTCCAGACGTTGCAGGTCAGCCAGTCGTCGCCGGTCGTCTCCGGGACGTCCGGAGCGAGCGCCGCCGACTGCGGCGGCGCGGGCCCGAACTCGGTGGCCGGGCGCGTGCCGTCCCAGGGCTCGGGCGGCAGGGGCGCGGCGAAGCGGAGCTCGCCGACCGGCGGCCGGGCGAACGGGATGCCCCGGAAGACGGCGATCCCGTCCTTCCGGAGGCCGCGCACTCTCCCCGACGCGGTGATGGCTTCGGCATCGTCCGTGGTCATCGGTCACCTGTCCTTGCCGCCTGTCTCGGCGCGGTGGCGGATCCTGCGGTCCTGTGCGTGCGGAGGTCGGGATCGTGCTGGATGGGGTCAGGGGGCCTTGCTGCGGCCGGTCCCGGCGGCCGGTCC
>NZ_JBIQHY010000053.1:21794-25730 GCF_044508335.1 Actinomadura sp. | reverse complement strand
GCGGCCGGTCCCGGCGGCCGGTCCGACGGGACGCCGCGGAAGGCGGCGGCCTCAATCGTTCCGGATCACTGTGCCGCGGGGGAGGGGATTGGTCCTGTGAGTCGTCGAGAATTGAGCGGCTCTTGTGATCCTTGCCGGTGGACGCGGTCCAGGAGGCGGGTTCTTCCGCTTGGCGGAAGCCCTACTGGTGACCGCTGCCGCGGGCGGCGAAGGTCGGGAGGACGGACGGACCGGCCGTCGCGGCGCGGCAGGCGCCCGGCGAGCGGCCGAGGACGGCCCGCGGGCGCGGTGGAGGGACGTCGCGGGCGGCCGAGCTGGGAGGTGGAGTCGCGGGTGTCGCCTGATCGAGTGTCGCCTGGTGGGGACGCGGAGACCGAGGTCGTCGTCGACGGCAGGGCGGTGCTCGCCGACGGTGTCGTCGGGTTGACGCTGCGGGCGGCCGGCGGGGGCGATCTGCCGGGCTGGCGGCCCGGGGCGCACATCGACGTGCTGCTCGGGGAGGGGCTCGTCCGGCAGTACTCGCTGTGCGGCGACCCGGACGATTCGCGGACGTGGCGGATCGCCGTCCTGAAGGAGGGGCCGGGGTCCACGGTCGTGCACGAGCGCGTCCGGCCGGGGGACCGGCTGACGGTGCGGGGCCCGCGGAACAACTTCGCGCTGGAGGACGCCCCCCGCTACGTGTTCCTCGCCGGCGGCATCGGCATCACCCCGATCCTGCCGATGGTCGCCGCGGCCGAGGCGGCGGGCGCCGACTGGCGGCTGCACTACGGCGGGCGGCGCCGCGCCGCCATGGCGTTCGCGGACGAGCTGTCGCGGTACGGCGAGCGGGTGGAGCTGCGTCCGCAGGACGAGTTCGGCCTGCTCGACCTCGACGGCATCCTGTCCGGCACCGAGCCGGACGCGCTGGTGTACTGCTGCGGCCCGGAGCCGATGCTCGCGGCCGCCGAGGAGCGGTGCGCCGCGCTGGCGCCGGGGGCGCTGCGCACCGAGCGGTTCTCCCCGAAACCGGTCACGGGGCCGGACGAGGCGTTCGAGGTCGAGCTGGCGCTCAGCGGCCGCACCCTGCGGGTCGAACCCGGATGCTCGATCCTGGAGACCGTGGAGAAGGCGGGCGTCAGCGTCCTGTCGTCCTGCCGCGAGGGCACGTGCGGGACGTGCGAGACCGGGGTTCTGGAGGGCGAGCCCGACCATCGCGATTCCGTGCTGACGGAGGCGGAGCGCGCGGACGGCGGCTTCATGATGATCTGCGTGTCGCGCGCCCGCGGGCCCCGCCTCGTCCTGGAGCTCTGAGGTTCCCGCGCGGGCCGCTAGCCGGCGGGGTGGAGGGCGCGGCGGAGGGCGTCGGCGCGGTCGGCGTTCATGCGCTTCGCCACGGCCGCGCCGCGCACGATGGTGGAGCCGTGGAAGGTGCCCGGATAGTGGTGCATCTCGGTCGGGACGCCCGCCTGGATCAGCCGCCGCCCGTAGTCCAGGCCCTCGTCGCGCAGCGGGTCGAACTCGCAGGTGGTGATGTAGGCGGGCGGGAGCCCGGACAGGTCCTCCGCGCGGGCCGGCGCCGCGTACGGGGAGACGCCGGCGGTGCCGCGGACGCCCTCGCCGAGGTAGTAGTCCCAGCTCAGCTCGGCGTTGGGCCGGTGCCAGATGGGCGTGTCGGTGTAGGCGCGCATGGACGGGGTGTCGAGCCGGTCGTCCAGTTCGGGGATGCCGAGGAACTGGAAGCACAGGGCCGGGCCGCCGCGGTCGCGGGCGAGCAGCGCGACCGCGGCGGACAGGCCCCCGCCGGCGCTCTCGCCGCCGACCGCGAGCCGGCCCGGGTCGATGCCGAGGTCGCCCGCGTGGGAGGCGGTCCAGCTCAGCGCGGCGTAGCAGTCTTCGAGGCCGGCGGGGAAGGGGTGCTCGGGGGCGAGCCGGTACTCGACCGACACGACCGCGGCGCCGGCCTCGGCCGCGATGGCGGTCGCGTCGTCGTGGTAGAGGTCGACGCTGCCGAGGACGAACCCGCCGCCGTGGATGTAGACGAGGCCGGGCAGGACGCCGGCGCGGCCCGCCGGCCGGTAGATCCGGACGGGGACGTCCGGCGCGTCCCGCGGGCCCGGCACGGCGAGGTCGCGGGTCTCGACCGGGACGGGCGGCTCGTACGCCGGCTCCTCCCAGAACTGGTCCCCTTCCTCCCGGCGCGCCTTCTGGATGTCGGCGATCGAGAGGTGCGGGATCATCGAGATCCACGGGACGAGTTCCGGGTCGTAGGCGTAGGTCACCAGGGCTCCTTTCGTGCGGCCGGCGACACCAGTGTCGGGCCTGCGGTCCGTCCTGCCCACCCGCCGTCCGCCGGGCAGAACGGCCCGCGGGCCGCCGATCGTCGGGTGCCGTACGCTGCCCCCATGAAGGGCCTGCTCCTGCGGCTGTCGGCGCTGGACGCCGACGCGGAGAACGCCGTCCGGGTGATCGGCTTCTTCGACGCGCTGATCGCGGCGAAGGCGAGCCCGCGGACCCTCGTGCGGGAGACCGCCCGCCTCGCCGGATGCCCGGCCGGCCTCGCCGACACCGCCCTGGGCCTCGCCCTCCACGAGCCTCCCGGCGCCGACCCGTTCTCCGGCGGCCTGGTCCGGGAGTTCTCGGAGACGGGGCGGGTGTGGCTGGGGAGGGACGAGCCCCTTCCGCTCGACGAGATCGTGCTGGAGCGGTTCGCGATCGCCGCCGGCCTGCTGCTGGAGGCGGTGCCGCCGCCGGGGGACGGCGGGCTCGTCGAGCTGGTCCTCTCGGAGGACGCCGGGGAGCTCGAACGGTCGCGGGCGCTTCGCCTGCTGCGCGTCGGACCGGACGACCGGGTGCACGTCCTCGCCGTCGAAGGCGACCTCGCCGTTGCAGGCGACCTTGCGGTTAAAGGCGACAAGGCCGCGGACGCCTTTCCGGGTGCGCACGCGGTGTCGCTCGGACGCGTCCGCGCCGTCCTCACGAAGGGCCTGCCGGACCGGTTCCCGCCCGGTCTCCGGGTGGGAGTCGGCAGCGGGGTGCCCGCGATCGAGGCGCCCGCGTCCTGGCGGCAGGCCCGCACCGCCCTGCGCTTCACCGGGCTCGGCGCGGACGTCGTCCGCCACGACGGGCTCGGGGCGCTCGCGGTCATCGCCGCGCGGATGCGGGCCGAGGACATCGCCGGCGTCGCCGACGTGGCCGCGCTCGACCGGCTCGCCGCCGAGCCGAACGGGGCCGGGACGCTCGCCGTCCTGGCCGCGTTCTGCGCCGCCGGGTCCGCCCGCGGGGCCGCCGCGCGGGTGCACCGGCACCACAGCACGATCGCCGCGCGGCTCGCGCACGCCGAGTCGAAGCTCGGGTTCTCGCTCGCCGACCCCGGCGGGCGGCGGCGGCTCGACCTGGCCATCCTGCTGCGGCACCTGCGCGACCGCCCGGACGCGCCGGCCGGTCCCGGCTGAAGCGGCAAGGACACGCTGGCCGGGACGCCGATTGCCGGGTCCCGGCCGCCCCGCCGCATTACGCTGAGCGCCACAGATCGCCACAGTGGAGGGCATGGCGCATGAACCGGAGTGAACTGGTCAGGATCGTGGCGGAGCGTGCGGGAAGCGACGAGTCCGTCGCGCGCCGGCATGTGGACGCCGTGTTCGACACGGTGATGGAGCGGGTGTCCGCCGGGGAGCGCGTCACCGTCACCGGGTTCGGGACGTTCGACAGCCTGGCCCGCCCGGCCCGCAGCGCCCGCAACCCGCGCACCGGCCTGCCGGTCGAGGTGCCCGCCGGGCAGGTGCCGCGGTTCCGGTCCGGGCAGACGTTCCGCAACCGCGTCGCCGGGAGCGCGCCCGCCGCGGCGGTCGAGGCGGCCGGCGGGCCGGCGCCGGAGGCGGTGGTGGCGGCCCCGGTCGAGGCGCCGGCGCCGAAGAAGACCGGCAAGAAGGACGGCAAGAAGGCCGGGAAGAACGCCGG
>NZ_JBIQHY010000053.1:17267-21694 GCF_044508335.1 Actinomadura sp. | reverse complement strand
CGCGGCGGCCGTCCCGGCTGCGAAGGCCGCGAAGAACGGCAAGAAGGACGCCGGGAAGAACGGCAAGGCCGGCAAGGACGCGAAGGGCCCGAAGAACGGGAAGAAGAAGGCGGGGAAGGCGAAGGCGCGGGCCAAGGCCGCCGGGTAGGCCGGCGCCGGCGCGGCGCCGTCAGCGCAGCGGGAAGCCCAGCTCGCGCCCCTGCTCGCGCAGCTCGTCGCGGGCCGACGGGTGCGCCACCAGGTCCACGATCTGCTGGGCCTGCGACACCGAGTCGCGGCCCCAGATGGCGGCGGTGCCCTGCTCGCTGACGATGAAGCTGTGCTGGAACGAGGTGACCGGCCCGGACAGCCGCGGGATGACCGTGGACACGTCCGCCTTCGGATGCCACGACGGCAGCGCGATGACCGCCCGGCCGCCGGGGGAGTGCAGCGCGCCCACCACGAAGTCGGTCTGCCCGCCGAACCCCGAGTAGATCACCCCGCGCACCCGGCTGGCGTTGGCCTGCGCGTACAGGTCGACCTGCAGCGCGGAGTTCACCGACACGAGCCGGGGCCGCCGCGCGATCAGGCTCGGGTCGTTGGTCTTCTCGGTGCGCAGCATCCGGACGCGCTCGTTGCGGTCCGCCCAGTCGTAGAGCTCCTCGCCGCCGAACGCGAACGAGGCGGTGATCGGCGTGTCGGGATCGAGCGCCCCCGCCTTCTCCAGCGCGAGCACCCCGTCGCTGAACATCTCCGACCAGATGCCGAGGCCGCGGCGGTCGAGCAGCGAGGCGAGCACCGCGTCCGGGACGGCGCCGATGCCGAGCTGCAGCGTCCCCCGCTCGGGGACGAGCCCCGCCACCCTGGCCCCGATCTCGCGGGCGACGTCTCCGGGCGGACGCGGCACGGGGCTCGCGAGCGGCTCGTCCGACTCGATCGCGTAGTCGATCTCGTCCACCGCCATCACGGCGTCCCCGAAGGTGTACGGCATCCGCGGGTTGAGCTGGGCGATCACCAGCCCGCCGCGGGCGCGCACCGCCTCGACGGCCGCGGGCAGGATGTTGACCTCGATGCCGAGCGACACCGTCCCGTTGCGCGGCGTGGACGTCTGGAGGACGACGACGTCGGGCGGCAGCGACTCCTTCAGCAGGTTCGGGACGAGCGACAGCCGCGACGGGAAGTACCGCAGGTTCGGCAGGCCGCGCATGCCCGCCCCGACGAACGGCGTCTCCAGCTCGACGCCGTCGCGGTCCGGGATCCCGTCCTGCGCGTTCAGCATGAACAGCCGGTACTCGGGGGCCGCCCCGTCCAGGACGGCGAGGGCGCGGCGGGGGGTGGCGAAGTTGCCGCCGGCGACGACCCGCGGCCGCCCCGGCAGGCCCGCGAGGATGCTGGCGAGGTGCGATTCGGAGATGACGCGCATCAGTCCCGCCCTCCGGCTTCCCGGATGGAGACCCGGGTGACGCCGGGCACGGTGCGGGCGAGGATGTCGGCGATCCGCCGGGCCGGCTCGTCCGCGCCGCCGCGCAGCTCGACGGCGCCGTCGCGCACCGACACCTCCCAGCGCCGCCCGTCCGGCGCGTACTCCTCGATCGCGGCGAGCACGTCGTCGTGGATGCGGGCGTCGCTCCGGGCGAGGATCGCGATGAGGTCGCGGCGGCTGACGATGCCGACGATGTCGTCGCCGTCCAGCACGGGGACGCTCTTGATCCGGGTCCGCATCATCGTGTCGGCGAGGGTCGCCGCGTCGGTGTTGGGCCGCGCGGTCTCCACGTCGCGGGTCATGACCTCCTCGACCAGGCGCGGTGCGGGGCTCGCCGTCGTCGCGACCGGCCGGGCGAAGGCCCGCGGGTCCCGCTCGAACACGCCGCGCAGGAGGTCCATCTCGCTGACGATTCCGGCGAGCCGGCCCGCGTCGTCCACGACCGGCAGCGCGGTGATCTCGTGCTCGTGCAGGACGCGGATCGCCTGGCGGACCGTGGCCGTCCGCGGGATCGTGACGACGGGCGAGGTCATCGCCTCCCGGACCAGCATGGCCTGTCTCCTTCCGGCGGAGGACGCCGTTGACCTACCCGTGCGGGCCTTCCCGACCCCTGCCCCTCCATGATCGCCCAGCGGACGGCGGAGGCCCAGGGCCGAACGTCCCGGCCCCGGGCCCCTCCGCGGTGCCGCGGTCCGCCGGCTAGACGACGAGGTTCAGCAGCAGGACGAAGACCAGGCCGCACACGGAGATGACGGTCTCCATCAGGGACCACGTCTTCACGGTCTGCCCGACGCCGAGGCCGAAGTACTCCTTCACCAGCCAGAAGCCCGCGTCGTTGACGTGCGAGAAGAACAGCGACCCGGCGCCGATCGCCAGCACGAGCAGCGAGGTCTCGCCGGTGTCGAGCGCGCCGGTGAGCGGGGCGAGGATGCCGGCGGCGGTGACGGTGGCGACGGTCGCCGAGCCGGTGGCCAGCCGGATCAGGACGGCGACCAGCCAGGCGAGGAACAGCACCGAGAACCCGCTGTCCTTGACCCAGTCGGCGACCATCTCGCCGATCCCGGTCGCGATCAGCGTCTGCTTGAAGCCGCCGCCGGCCGCCACGATCAGCAGGATCCCGGCGATGGGCGGCAGCGACTCGGCCAGCGTGGCGGAGACCGACCGCCGGTTCATGCCCGCGCCGAGGCCGAGCGTGAACATCCCGACGACCACGGCGATGAGCAGCGCGATCAGCGGGGTGCCGAGGTTGTCGAGGACCGTGCGGACGCCGCCGCCCTCGTCCAGCGCGATGTCGGCGATGGCCTTGCCCAGCATCAGCACCACGGGCAGGAGGACGGTGGCGAGGGTGACCGGGAAGGACGGGCGGCGCCGCGGGCTCCCGTCCTCCGCGGGCTTCCCGTCCTCCTCCTCGGAGTCGTCGAGGTAGAGGCGGGGCGGCATGACGTCCACCCACCGGGCCGCGTAGCGGGCGAACACCGGACCGGACAGCGCGACCGTCGGGATCGCGACCAGCACGCCGAAGCCGAGCGTGAGACCGAGGTCGGCCTTGAGCGCGTCGATGGCGACGAGCGGCCCCGGGTGCGGCGGGACGAGCCCGTGCATGGCCGACAGCCCGGCCAGCGCCGGGATGCCGACCGCGATGAGCGACAGGCCCGAGCGGCGCGCCACCAGGAAGATGACCGGCATCAGCAGGACGAGCCCGATCTCGAAGAACATCGGCAGCCCGATCAGCGCGCCGACGAGGGCCATCGCCCACGGGAGGAACGCGCGCCGGGAGCGCCCGACGATGGTGTCGACGATCTGGTCGGCGCCGCCGGAGTCGGCCAGCAGCTTGCCGAACATGGCGCCGAGCGCGATGAGCGCGCCGACGCCGGCCGCGGTGTCGCCGAAGCCCTTGCCGAACGCGTCGACGGTGTCGGACATGGGCAGCCCGGCGATGGCGCCGACCAGCAGCGCGCCGAGCGTGAGGCTCAGGAAGGGGTGGACCTTGAAGTAGGTGATGAGTACGACGATCAGCGCGATTCCGGCGAGCGCCGCCGGCACGAGCCGCCCGCTCGAGGCCGCCGGCGCCGCTGCCAGCAGGATCGGGTGCATGCGTCATCCTCCGGGAGCGTGGCGAAGATGATGGACTGCCCGAGTGTGACCGTAATGACATGCTCATTACAAGAGATAGAGCTGAAAAATCAGATCTTTATGCAGGAGTCACCAGGCTTCGTGTGATGATTGGGTCATGGTGGACAACGCGCAGACGGGGCTGCACGGCAGCGTCCTCGACCGGCTCGGCACGATGATCACGTCCGGTGCGCTGGGCGCCGGCGAGGTGCTGCGGATCGAGCAGCTGGAGGCCCGGTTCGGGGTCTCCCGGTCGGTGGTCCGGGAGGCGATCCGCGTCCTGGAGTCGATGGGCATGGTGACCAGCCGCCGCCGCGTCGGCATCACGGTCGCCGAGCGGGCGCGGTGGAACCTGTTCGACCCGCAGATCATCGGCTGGCGGCTGGACGGCCCCGGCCGCGACGAGCAGCTGCGCTCGCTCGGCGAGCTGCGCCGCGGGCTGGAGCCGGTCGCCGCCGCGCTCGCCGCCCGCCGCGCCACGCCCGCGCAGTGCGGCACGCTGACCGGCGCCGTCATGGACATGGCCGTCCACGGCCGGTCCGGGGACCTGGAGGCGTACCTCGTCGCCGACATCCGGTTCCACCGGACGCTGCTGGAGGCGTCCGGCAACGAGATGATGGCCGCGCTCAGCGGCGTGGTCGCCGCCGTCCTCGCCGGCCGCACCCACCACCACCTGATGCCCGCGCATCCCGAGCCGGTCGCCATCCGCTGGCACATGGAGGTGGCGCAGGCCGTCCAGTCGGGGGACGCGGACGCCGCCGAGCGCGCCATGCGCGACATCGTCGACGAGGCCACCCGGGCGATGCTGGGCGCCGGCGACGAGACCAAGAACGACGAGCCCCGGAACGACGAG
>NZ_JBIQHY010000053.1:12019-17167 GCF_044508335.1 Actinomadura sp. | reverse complement strand
GGCGATGCTGGGCGCCGGCGACGAGACCAAGAACGACGAGCCCCGGAACGACGAGACCCGGAGCCGGGCCCCCGGAGCCGGGACCTAGAACAGGGTGGGCGGTTCGGCCGGCACCGGCTCCGGCAGCGGCTCGACCTCCGGCGCCAGCGCCCGCACCTCGCCGTGGAAGCGGCGCGCGAGCGCGAGCGCGTCGGCGTTGTCCGGCGTGTGGACGAACACGGTGGGGGAGCGCCCCTCGCGCACCCACTCCGCGGCCTTCTCCACCCAGAACCGCCAGCCCTCGGCGGTGCGCTCGGCGTCGTCCCGCCCGAGGTAGCGGACGATGGGACGGTCGGTGAGCGCCGCCGACCGGCGCGGCACGCGCGGCTTCTTCGTCCACGCGTCCCGTTCGGCGTCGCTGGTCGGCGGGCTCCGGAAGAACGCCGTGGTGTCGAACGGGACCCACTCGGCCCCGGTCCGGCCGAGCACCCGCTCCAGGTCGCGGGCGCACCGCGCGTCCTCGAAGAACGCCCGGTGCCGCACCTCGACGGCGTACCGGTGCGCCGCGGGCAGCCCGCGCAGGAACCCGGCGAGCGTCCCGAGGTCGCCGGGGCCGAACGAGCCGGGCAGCTGCACCCAGAGCGCGTGCGCCCGCGACTCCAGCGGCTCCACCGCCCACAGGAACGACCGGAGGTCGGCCTCGAACCCCGCGAGCCGCCGCTCATGCGTGATCGTCTTCGGCAGCTTCACGACGAACCGGAAGTCCGGCGCGGTCTGCTCCGCCCACGACTCCACCGCGCTCCGCGCCGGCGTCGCGTAGAAGGTCGTGTTGCCCTCCACCGCGTCGCACCAGCTCGCGTAGGCGCGCAACCGCTCGCCGGGGGGCAGCGACGGCGGCAGGAACCGCCCCTGCCACCGTGCGTGCGCCCACATCGCGCACCCCACATGAACCCGCATGGCGTCCGACGCTACCGCGCGATTGCGCACCGGACGACCGGGTACGTGGCGCGCGATGGCCACCGGCAGGGGATTCGAGTCCGTCCCGTCCGCGCTGCGCAACGCCGCGGCGGCGGCCGCGTGCCTCCTGCTGGTCGCCGGCGCCGTCTGGCTGGCCGTCTACGTCCTGTTCAAGGTCATGGCGCTGACGATGGCGGTCGTCGCCGCGCTGCTGCTGACCGCGCTGGTGGCGCCGGTGGCCCGGCTGGTGCGGCGGCTGCGGGCGCCCGCCTGGGCGGCCGCGCTCTCCGGGCTGCTGACCCTGCTCGTCGCGATCGGCGGGGCGCTCACCCTGGTCGGCGACCAGGTCGCCGGGCAGTGGAGGGAGATGAGCCGCGGCCTGACCAGCGGGCTGGACCGGGCCCGCGACCAGCTCGTCAACGGGCCCCTGCCGATCAGCGAGCAGCAGCTGGACAACATCGTCGACGGCATGGTCAAGGCCGCCCGGCGCGCCTCGCCCGACCCGATGACCAGCGCGAGCGTCGCCGCGGAGGTGGCGGCCGCCGCGCTGATCTCCCTGTTCCTGCTGTTCTTCATGCTGAAGGACGGCATGGGCATGTGGGGCTGGATCCTGCGCCTGGTGCCCGCGCACCGCCGCCCGGAGATCGACGCGGCGGGCCGGGCCGGATGGCAGGCGCTGGTCTCCTACGTGCACGGCATCGTGCTGATCGCCCTGGTGGACGCGCTCGGCATCGGCCTCGCGCTGGTGCTGATCGGGGTGCCGTTCGCGCTGCCGCTCACCCTGCTGACGTTCATCGCCGCGTTCGTCCCGTTCGCCGGGGCGATCGTCGCGGGGGCCGCCGCCGTGCTCATCGCCTTCGTCAGCGGCGGGCTCACCGACGCGCTGCTGGTGCTCGCCGCCGTGATCGCCGTCCAGCAGGCCGAGAGCCACCTCCTGCAACCGCTGATCATGGGACGCACGCTGAACCTGCACCCGGTCGTGGTCGTCGTCTCGGTCACGGCCGGGACGCTGCTGGCGGGCGTCGCGGGGGCCGTCATCGCCGTGCCGGTCGTCGCGGTCGTGTACCGGGTCGCCTCCGTGCTCGCCGGCGGCGGCGAGCCCGCACCGGAACCCCCGCCCGATCCGCGGCCCGGATCTCCGGCCGAACCTCCGCCCGAGCCGCCGCCCGCCTCCCCGCCCGCAGCGGACGCTTAGCGCCGCCCACCTGACATCGCAGGTCAATGCCGCTGTCCGCGCGCGGGCACCGGTGCCGAGTGTCCTCCCCGCTCGGGACCTTCGGCACTACGCCCGGCGGGCCCCGGGATCGGAGACTGGAACACACGTCATCAGGAGCAGAGGAGATGGTCCGGATGAGGGAGATGCTGGTCGTCCACCGGGACAACGACGCCTTCGCCGTGCTTGTCCGTGACCACGTGATACATGTGGACCAGCCGTACTCGGCGGGCGGCATGGACGTCGGCCCCACGCCCGTTGAGCTGTTCGTCGCGTCGCTGGCCGCCTGCGCCGCCCACTACGCGCGGCGCTACCTGAACCGGCACAGCCTGCCCACCGCGGGGCTGGAGGTCGTCGCCGGCTACGCCATGAGCCCGACCATCCCGGTCCGGGTGTCGCGCATCGACCTGCGGCTGCGCCCGCCGGCGCGGCTCACGGACGCGGAGACCGATGGGCTGATGGCGGCCGTCGACAACTGCACGGTGCACAACTCGATCATCGACGCGCCCCGTATCGGGGTGCACTTGGAGACCGAGGCCCGCGCCGCCTGACGTCCGGCGGGCCCGGCTCCCCGCCGCGCCCGCCGCCGAGCCGCAGCAGCGGCGGGGTGAGGACGAGCAGGGCGGCCGCGAGGGCGGCGACCGCGACCATGGCCCCGCGCAGGCCCACGGCGTCCGCCCAGAGCCCCACGTAGCCGGGGCCGGCGAGGAAGCCGAGGTAGGACACCGTCGTCACGACCGAGGTCGCGCGGCCGCGGCGGGCCTCCTCGACGTTCACCGAAACGAGGCCCAGCAGGGTCGGGAACAGCACCGCGGTGCCGGCCGCGGCGACCGCGAGGCCCAGCCCGGCGATCAGCAGCGTGGGCGCGGCGGCGATGACGGCCGCGCCGGCCGCGGCGGCGGACGCGCCGCAGAGCAGGACCGTGCGCGCGTGGGCGGGCCCGAGGCCGCCGATCAGGAACCGCGTGATCGCGACCGTCCCGGCGAACACGGCGGGCGCGACGGTGCTCAGCCCCGCGCCCGAACGCAGTTCCCGATACGCGAAGACCGCGCTCCAGCTCTGGTGGGCGTTCTCGCTCGCGAACGACAGCGCGCCCAGCACTCCGACGAGCAGGAACGGGACGATCCCATGCCGGCCGGGCGACGCCGGCCCGGCCGCGCGGCCGCGTCCGGCAGTGGCGCCGCGCCTCGCGGGCAGATGCGCGAGCAGGGCGGCGCCGGCCGCCAGGCAGAGGGCCGCGGCGGCGAGGAACGGCGCGGCGAGCGGCAGCGAGGCGGCCGACGCGAGCCCCGTGCCGAGGCCGGCCAGGACGACCAGGCTGGAGAAGACCGCGTGGGCGCGGGTGATGACGGGCCGGCCGGCGGCCCTCTCGGCGCGCCCGGCGACCGCGTTCATGGCGACGTCCGCCGCTCCGCTCGCCGCGCCGACCAGGGCGAGCGCGGCGCACAGACCGACCAGGTTCACCGAGGCCGGCGCCGCCGCGGCGCCCGCGGCGCCGAGGGCGGCGATGGCCGCGGCCGAGACCCGCGGCCCCCACCGGTCGAGCGCGCGGCCCGCCAGCGGCATCGCCGGCAGCGCCCCCGCGCCGATGAACAGCAGTGCGAGGCCGAGCTGCCCGTCGCCGACGCCGGCCTGCTGCTGCACCCGCGGCACCGACCCGCCCCACACGCCCCAGAACGAGCCGAACGCGGCGAACGCCACGAACGCCGAAGCGGTCAGGCGGCGGGGGGATCCGGCGGACGTCATCTGTGTAACGATACACAACCCGCTAGGGTGGACCCCATGGCATCGTCCGCGAGCTCAAGGCGGGTGACCCTCGCGCAGGTGGCCGAACTGGCCGGGGTGTCGGTCATGACCGCCTCCTACGCCTACAACAGGCCGGAGCGCGTATCGGCGCGGTCCCGGTCGAAGGTGCTGGCCGCCGCGGCCCGGCTCGGCTACGCCGGGCCGGATCCCAGCGCCCGGTCGCTGCGCCGCGGCAGCACCCGCACGCTCGGCGTCGTGATGGGCGAGCACCTGAGCTACGCGTTCGACGACCCGCAGGCGGTGTCGTTCATGGCGGGGATCGCCGATGTCTGCGCAGGCCGGGGCTACGGCATGACGATCCTGCCGATCACCGGCGCCGCGGGCGACGTGCCGCGCATCACCGACACCGCCGTGGACGGGTTCATCGTCTGGACGACCTCCGACGACGACCCCGTCCTGGCGGCCGTCCGGGGGACCAGGCGTCCCGCCGTCGTCCACGGAGGGCCCGCGGTCGGCGGCCTGGGACTGGTGAGCATCGACAACCGCGCGGCGGCGCACGCCGTGGGCGCGCTCGCCTTCGCCGGTGCCCGGCGTCCGGCGGTGGTCGGCTTCCCGCTGTCCCGCGAGCGCATCAGCACGATCACCAGCGGAGCCGCCATCACGGACGTCTCGTTCCCGGTGACGCGTGAACGGCTGGAGGGCTACCGGCGCGCGGCCGAAGAGGCCGGCACCGCCTGGCAGGACGTGACCGTCGCCGTGTGCGCGCGCAACGACGCGGCCGAGGCCGAGCGGATCGCGGCGGCCCTCCTGGCCTCCGCCGAACCGCCCGATGCGATCGCCGCGATGAGCGACCAGCAGGCCGCCGGGGTCGTCCGCGCCGTCCGCTCCGTCGGCCTCGCCGTCCCGGACGACGTGGCGGTCACCGGGTGGGACGACGCGGCGGTGGCGGCGCAGCTCGGGCTGACCACGGTCGCGCAGTCACTCCGCGACCAGGGCGCGGCCTGCGCGCGGGCCGCGCTCGGGGAGCCACTGAAGTCCCCGGCCGCACCGTGGAGGATCGTCCGCAGGAGCAGCACCCGGCCGTGACGGGTGCTCAAGGAGACGGGCGGACGGGCTCGCGCCGGGCGGGGCGCATGCCGAAGCCGGCCAGGACCGGCAAGGGCGTGACCGACCTGGAGCCCTGACGGCCGCACTGCCCGGGGGCGGTGGCGCTGGTCCGGCGCCACCGCCGTGCGGGTTTCAGTGACGGGTGC